>NZ_JABXEO010000047.1:0-63896 GCF_013372585.1 Myxococcus sp. AM010 | reverse complement strand
CACGCCCGGCCTGTCCCCGCCCAGCACCACGCCCCCGCCGGTGCTGCCACCTCCCAGCTTCCCGTCCGCGAGGAGCGAGGTGCCCGCGCCGCCCGCGGCCTCGGGGGACCCGCGGCGCGTGGTGGAGGTGGAGCCCGTGGTCGAAGCCACCACCGGCCGCATCCACGCCGACGACATCCGCGCCGCCATCCAGGCGGTGACTCCGCTCGTGCAGCAATGTTTCGAGGACGCGGCACAACGCAACCGGGGCCCGCAGACCGTGAAACTGCGCTTCACCGTGGAGGCAGGCAACGAGGGCGGGGTGATGAACGCGGGCGAGCTGGTGTCCAGCACCATTCCGGACCCCTTCGTGCAGGCGTGCGCGCTGGACTCGCTGCTGGACGTCCGCTTCCCGGCGCCCTTCGGCGGAGGAAAGGCGACGGTCGTCTACCCCTTCGAGTTCCGCGTCCCCGGGGAGACTGGCCGGTAGGGCCGGGTTTTGCGTAAGGTGCCGGAGCCCCCGACCCTTCATGCCCGTGACCGTCGAACAGCTTGGTTCCCATGACGCGGAAGCCCTTCGGGGGCTGCTGTCGAAGGACCCGGTCCACAACCTCTACCTGCTGGGGTTGCTGGAGGAGTTCGGCATCGCCCCCCGTGGCAGGGTGCCCTTCGCCTTCTACGGACGCTTCGACAGCCAGGTCCTCACCGCCGCCGTGTTCGTGGGCGGCGACGGCGGGCTGGTGGTGCCCAGCGCGAGCGACTCGGGCGCCACCAGCGTCATCGCGGACGCGCTGGCCTCGCGCCTGAAGCTGCGCTCCACGGTGGGGGACAAGGCGTCGGTGGACGCGCTGCTGCGCAGCCTGGCGCCGGGCAAGCCGCGCCTGTCGCGCACGCAGCGGCTGTTCAGCGTGTCCGCGGACGACCTGGGCCCCTTCACCAACCCGCTCTTGCGGCTGGCGAAGGAAGAGGACCTGCCCCGGCTGCTGCCGCTGGCCCAGGGCTACGTGCGCGAGGTGCACGAACGCGACCCGCTGGCCGAGGACCCGCGCGGCTACGAGGCCCGCGTCATCCAGCGCGTGCGCCAGCGCCGCACCTACGTGCTGGAGGAGAACGGCGCGCTGGTGTTCAAGGTGGATATCGGCAGCCGCTCCCAGTACGGCGCGGAGCTGGAGGGCCTCTACACGCTGCCGTCGGAGCGCAAGAAGGGCCACGCCCTGCTGTGCCTGGGCCAGATTTCCCGCCACCTGCTGTCCTCGCTGCCGCGGCTGACCCTGCGCATCGACGAGCGGGACGAGAGCACCGCCCGCATCGCCCGCCAGGTCGGCTACCTGGCCGGACGGACGTGGCGGCTCGTCCTGGTGGAGTAGCCACCGGCCGCGTACAGTCCGCGCCCGCATGAGCCGTCCCACGCCTTCCCGCCGTCCCCTCTCTGGAGAGGGCCCCGTCATCCTCCACGCCGCCACCGACGCGCGCTGGCTGCCCCTGGCGCTCGAGCGGTTCGACGAGGTGCTGGTGGACCATGCCCACTGCGAGAAGAAGGCCGCGGCCAACGCCCTCTCCATGCTCCAGGCCTACCCGGACCTGCCGGGCCTGCCCTCGCAGATGGCGCGGCTGGCGCGCGAGGAGAGCGCCCACCTGGCCCGCGTGTTGGACCTGATGGCGGCGCGCGGCCTCACGCTGACGAAGGACGCGGGGGACCCCTACGCGCAGGGCCTGCAGAAGCTGATTCGCACGCCCGCCGCCGAGCGCCGCATGGACAGGCTGCTGGTGGCCGCCGTCATCGAGGCCCGCTCCTGCGAGCGCCTGTCCCTGCTGGCCGAAGGCCTCACCGACCCGGCCCTGGCGCGCTTCTACGGCGAGCTGGCCCAGTCCGAGGACGGCCACCAGTCCCTCTTCTACCGGCTGGCCGTCACCGCGTCCGAAGGCGACGAAGCCAGCGTGAAGGCGCGGCTGGAGTGGATGCTGGAGCGCGAGGCCCAGGTCATCACCGACGTGGGCCTGCGCGCCGCCATCCACTGAAGCCGTCACGGCCCCGGGGGCGCCCGCAGGCCCACGGCCGGCCGAGGCGCCACCGGCGCCGGCGAGGCGCCCTTCTCCAGCGGCCACGCCCAGGGCACGGCCACCGTGAGCAGGAGGACCAGCCCCGCGGTGAGCGGGGTGCCCAGCCGGAAGAAGTCGGTGAAGCGGTAGTGCCCCGGGCCGTACACGAGCACGCAGCTGGGCTCCAGCGGGGTGATGAACGAACAACTGGCCGCCAGCGTCACCGCCATGGCGAAGGGCCGCGCGTCCACGCCGAGCTGCTGCGCGGCGTTGATGGCCACCGGCAGCACCACCAGCGCCGCGGCCTGGTTGCTCATGGGCGCGGACAGGACGATGGTCAGCACCATCAGCAGCACCATCACCGTGCGCGGGCCGCCATACGCGCCCAGCGCCGCCACCCTATCTCCCACGAACGCGCCCGCGCCGCTCACCTCCATGGCCAGCCCCAGCGCCATCATGGAGCCGATGAGCAGCACCACGCGCCAGTCCACGCGGAACGCGGTGCGCGGGTCCACGCAGCCGGTGGCAATCATCAGCAACATGCCGGTGAGGCCCGCCACCGACAGCGGCACCACGCCCAGCGAGCCCGCCGCCAGCGCGCCCAGGAACAGCACCACCGCCAGCAGCGCCTTGCCGTAGCGCGGGGGCTGGTACTCGTGGCCGCTGAGCACCGTCAGGTTGCCGCCGCGCGCCAGCTCGTCCACCCTGTCTCGCGCGCCGCGCAGCAGCAGCACGTCTCCCACCGACAGCGGCAGCATGGACAGCGAGCGCTCCCCGAAGGTGCGGCCCAGGAGCTGGAGCTTGGTGACGCGCTGGATGGCGGGCTTGCGGTGCAGGGCCAGCGCCACCATGCCGTAGCGCTCCACGAAGAGCGTCTCCTTCAGGCTGCGCCCCACCAGCGGACTGCCGGGCGGCACGCTGGCCTCGATGAGGAGGGTGTCCTTCACGCGCAGCTCCTCGTCGGACAGCCGCACGTCCGGGCGGATTTCGATGCCGCGCAGGTCCTTCACCCGCAGAATCGTCTCGCGGTTGCCTTCGATGAGCAGCCGCTCGTCGCCGCGCAGCCGGTAACCCGGCACCGCGGACAGGGCCTCGCCGTCGCGGATGATGCCGATGACGCGCAGCCCCAGCCCCTCGGAGATGTCCCCCAGCTCCTTGCCCACGTAGCGCGAGTCCGGCGGCAGCACCGCCTCCGTGAGGTAGTCGCGCAGCGTCCAGTCCTCCATGGCGCCGTGCCCCTCGCGCGCGGGCAGCAGCCACGGCGCCAGCAGCACCACCCCGAGGATGCCGATGATGGCCAGCGGAAACCCCACCGGCGCCAGCTCCGTCACGCCGATGCCCGGCATGCCCTGCCGCTGCATCGCGGCGGACATCACCAGGTTGGTGGAGGTGCCGTAGAGGAACACCATGCCGCCCAGCATGGAGGCGTAGGCCAGCGGCAGCAGCACCTTGCTCTTGGGCACCTTGGCGCGCTGGGCGGCGCCAATGGCCACCGGCAGGAAGGCCGCCGTCGTCACCGTGTTGGAGATGACAGAGGAGAAGACGGCCACCGCCACCATCATCGCCATGACGAACGTCTGATGGCCGAAGCGGGCGAAGAAGGCCAGCCGTTGGCCCACCAACTGGACCACGCCCGTCGAGGCGAGCCCCTGCGTCATCGCGAGCAGCGTGAAGATGAAGATGACGGTGTCGTTGCTGAACCCCTCGAACGCCTGCGCCGGCGAGAGCACGCCCGTGAGCGCCAGCAGGCACACCACCACGAGCGAGCTGACCTCGATGGGAAGCGTGTCGAACGAGAACAGCACCAACGCGACGACGACAACACCCAGGACGATGGCGATGGTCATAAGGCCCG
Organism: Myxococcus sp. AM010; assembly: GCF_013372585.1. Taxonomy (NCBI): domain Bacteria; kingdom Pseudomonadati; phylum Myxococcota; class Myxococcia; order Myxococcales; family Myxococcaceae; genus Myxococcus; species Myxococcus sp. AM010. The sequence continues at coordinate 60,022 of NZ_JABXEO010000047.1, read as the reverse complement.
CCCCAAGCTGTATTCGCCGCGCTGATATGGCGAGTGTCGTGGCGCAGTGCGCCGTTTACTTCTGGATGCCCGGACGCTGATAAGTGGAATTAGGAGCGGCCTGTTCGGTACCAAGGTGGGGAGGCGGTCGCGGGTTGCATTTGTGCCCCCCTTCCAGAACGTTTGGGGCCTGTCTCCAGACATGAACCACAAGGACGAATCCATGGCTTCGACGCAAGTTGCGGCGGAGGGCCAGCAGGCCCCCACGAAAAACCCCACGCTCCTCGCCTGGGTGGCCAAGATGGCCGAGATGACCCAGCCGGACCGCATCGTCTGGTGTGACGGGTCCGAGGCGGAGAAGAAGCGGCTGACGGACCAGGCGGTGAAGGAGGGCATCCTCATCCCGCTGAACCCGGAGAAGCGCCCCAACAGCTACCTCCACCGCTCCAACCCGAACGACGTGGCGCGCGTGGAGCACCTCACGTTCATCTGTACGCCGAACAAGACGGACGCCGGCCCGACGAACAACTGGATGGAGCCCGAGGCGGCCTACACCAAGCTGGGCAACCTGTTCTCCGGGTGCATGAAGGGCCGCACCATGTACGTGGTGCCCTACGCCATGGGCCCCATCGGCAGCCCCTTCACCAAGCTGGGCGTGGAAATCACCGACAGCATCTACGTCGTGCTGAACATGCGCATCATGGCGCGCATGGGGAAGCAGGCGCTGGACATGCTGGGTGACAGCGACGACTTCAACCGCGGCCTGCACAGCACCGGCGACGTGGACCCCGACCGCCGCTACATCTGCCACTTCCCCCAGGACAACACCATCTGGAGCTTCGGCTCCGGCTACGGCGGCAACGTGCTGCTGGGCAAGAAGTGCCTCGCGCTGCGCATCGGCAGCTACCTGGGCCGCGAGGAAGGCTGGATGGCCGAGCACATGCTCATCCTGGGCGTCACCAGCCCCAAGGGTGAGACGACCTACGTCGCCGCCGCCTTCCCGTCCGCGTGTGGCAAGACGAACTTCGCGATGATGATTCCGCCCCCTGAGTACAAGGGCTGGAAGATCGAGACGGTCGGCGACGACATCGCGTGGATGCACCCCGGTCCGGATGGCCGCCTGTACGCCATCAACCCGGAGGCCGGCTACTTCGGCGTGGTGCCCGGCACCAACTACAAGACGAACCCCAACGCGATGGAGTCCATCGCCAAGGACACCATCTTCACCAACGTGGCGCTGACGGCGGACGGCGACGTGTGGTGGGAGGGCAAGGACGGCGAGGTCCCCGACGAGCTCACCGACTGGCAGGGCCGCCCCTGGAAGAAGGGCAGCACGGAGAAGGCGGCGCACCCCAACAGCCGCTTCACCGCGCCCATGTCCAACAACCCGGCGCTGAGCCCCAAGGCCAATGACCCGACGGGCGTGCCCATCTCCGCGCTCATCTTCGGCGGCCGCCGCTCCAACACCGTCCCGCTGGTGCTTCAGGCCTTCAACTGGACCCACGGCGTGTTCCTGGGCGCCACCATGGGCAGTGAGACGACGGCCGCGGCCACCGGCAAGGTCGGCGTCGTGCGCCGCGACCCCATGGCCATGCTGCCCTTCTGCGGCTACCACATGGGGGACTACCTCCAGCACTGGCTGGACATGCAGAAGCACATCGCCCAGCTGCCCAAGATCTTCCAGGTCAACTGGTTCCGCCAGGACAAGAGCGGCAAGTTCATGTGGCCGGGCTTCGGTGAGAACATGCGCGTGCTGGAGTGGATCGTGAACCGCGTCCACGGCCGCGTCCCCACCCAGGAGACGCTGCTGGGCTGGGTGCCCCGCGCCGACGAGGGCCTCAACCTCAAGGGCCTGGACCTGGCCTCCGACGTGGTGACGGAAGTCACGTCCATCAAGGAGGACGAGTGGAAGTCCGAGCTCAAGAGCCAGGAGGTCTTCTTCGAGCAGCTCGGCACCAAGGCGCCGGACGCGCTGATGCTCCAGCGCAAGCTGCTGATGGCGCGCCTGGACCACTGAGCCCCCGCCCGCCTGTAGCAGCCTGAAACACCTCGGGGCCGCTTCCCGCTCGCACGGAGCGCGGGGGCGGCCCTTGCGTTTTTCACAGGAAGTAAAAGTCAGCACTTCGACCTTCCCGGAGCTCCGCGCTAGGCTCTCAGGTCATGAGACTGGCTTTCGTGTTGTCGGTGATTCTCGCGCTGGCGCCTCCGGTGGCGTTCGCACAGCGGGGGAAGAGTGCAGCGGCCCTCATCAAGGAGGGTGAGCGCCTGTACCAGGCAGGCAAGTACCGCGAGGCGGCGGAGGCGCTGAAGAAGGCGCATGAAGCCCAGCCCCACCCGCGGCTCATCTACAACATCGCCATCTCCCTGGAGAACGCGGGCGACCTGCGCGAGGCGGTGAGCTGGTACCAGCAGTACGTGGGCGCCACCGACGGCACGGACTCCACGCTGCTCAAGCGCAGCGCGCGCAGCATCGACCGGCTGCGGGTCCTCATCGAGAAGGAAGACCAGGCCACGGCCGCGTCCAACGCCGAGCGCCAGCGGCTCCAGGACGAAGCGGACGCCGCGCGCCGGCAGGCGGAAGAGGAGCAGCTCGCGGCCCGCCGCGCCGAGGAGGAGAACCGGCGCCAGCAGGAGGCCGAGCTGCAGCGCGCGCTGACGTCCTACAAGCGCCAGCGCATTGGCGCCTTCGCCTCGGCCGGCGTGGGCGCGGCGGGAGTCGTTGCGGGCGTGCTCTTCGGCATGCAGGCGCGTGACGCGCGGGAGCAGTTCGACAGCGCCACCAACGTGCCGTCCAAGGAGGAGTTCGCCGACAAGACGCGCAGCCGCGCGCTGCTGGCGGACATCGGCTTCGGCGTGGGCCTGGCGGGGGTCATCACCGCCATCGTCCTCTACCCGAAGGAAGGCCCCCCGGCCGCGGGGGAAGTGCGAGTCACGATGGCGCCCCAGGGCGCCGGAGCGGGAATGGCGGTGAGCTTCTGATGCGCGCGCTGAGACTGATGATGACGGGAAGCACCCTGCTGATGGCCGGGTGCAGCTTCACCGCCGCCGGGGGACTGACTGAGTGTGAGACGTCCTCGGACTGCGAAACCGCGCAGGTGTGCACCGCCGGCTACTGCCTGCCGCAGCCGGAGGGCTGTGGAGAGGTCTACGGCCCGACCTCCTCGGCCAACGCCATTCCCCTGGGCGCCGCGGTGCCGCTGAGCACCTCCGACGGCCCGGACGAGTCCGAGGTGCAGGCGCTCAACGCCATCAAGCTGGCGCTCGACGAAATCAATCAGCGCGAGGGCGTCAACGGCCGGCCCTTCGTCCTCCACATCTGCGACACGCGCTCGGAGCCGAACCGCGCCGCCGAGCAGGCGCAGTGGCTGATTCGCGAGCGCCAGGTGCCGATGATCTTCACCTCCAGCAGCGCCCAGGCGCTCGCCGTCGCCACGCACACCGTGGCCAACGGGGTGCTGATGATTACGTACAGCGGCACCAGCCCCGACATCGCCGCCATCAACGACACGATTGGCACCAGCGCGGGCCTGGTGTGGCGGACGGCGCCGTCCGATGCGGTGCAGGGGCGCATCATCGGCGACCTGCTCCAGGGCGACATCCTCGTGAACGGGGCCCCGCTCTACGACAGCGTCTCCAAGGTCGGCATCAGCTACGTGAATGACGCCTACGGACAGGGCCTCTTCGGCGTGACGCTGGGCCGCATCGACGCCACCCAGCGGACCGTGACGTCCGCCCAGTACAGCCGCAACGGCACCGACATCAGCAGCGTGGTGCAGCACATCACCACCGACCAGCCGGATGTCGAGGTCCTCATCGGCTTCTCCGAGGACAACGCGCGCATCATCAACCAGACGGCCACCGCGGGCCGGACCAGCCAGCGGTGGTTCTTCACCGACGCCGGCAAGGACCGCGGCCTCTTCACCGCGCTGGGCGCCAACACGAACCTGGTGGAGGGCGCCTACGGCACGTCGCCCGCGCAGGCCCGTCCGGACCTCGTCTACCAGTTGTTCGCGCAGCGCTTCCGCTCCGCCAACAACCAGACGGACCCGGGCCAGTACTCCTTCACCGCGCACGCGTATGACGCCATGTACCTGGTGGCGCTCGGCGCCGCGTACGCCGCGGGCCCCGACGTCAACACCCCGCTGCCCATCACCGGCACGCGCATCGCGGACGGCCTGGCGCTGGTGACGCCGCCCGAGGGCGCCTCCGTCCAGGCGTACAACCTGGGCACGGAGGGCTTCGCGGGGGCCCGGGCGGCCATCCGCAACGGCACGGTCATCAACGTGACGGGCGCCAGCGGCAACCTCGACTTCAACGCCGACGGCGAGGCCCCGTCCGAGTACGAGCTGTTCCGCGTACAGGCCGGCGAGTTCGTGACGGTGCAGCTCATCGCCCCGCCCGTGGACTGAGGTGAAGGGGCCTCAGGGCCCCAGCGTCCGCGCGAGCACCTCGACGGCGGCGGCGAACTCCTCGGGCTGGGGCAGCAGCGACAGCACGAGGAAGGCGCCGCCGCCGAAGTCGTAGAAGTAGCCCGGCTGCACCCGCACGCCCGCGTCCAGTAGCGCCAGGCAGGTGGCCTCCTCGCCGGGCGCCCTGGGAATCCGCACCACCGCGCTCCACCCGCCCTCCGCCGGCACCACGTCCCAGCGGGCGTCGCGAGCCCGGGCATTGAGCAGGCGCTGCCGGTTGCCCCGCACCCGCTCCAGCACCGCCGCCTGGAAGCGCGGCGCGTGGGCCAGGAGCGCTGGCAGGGCCCGCTGCACGGGCGTGCCCACGGGCATGTACGTGTCCCCCACCCAGTCCAGCCGGGCCAGCGCCTCGTCACGGAGGGCCGCGGGCCCGCCCACGTGCGTCCACGCCAGCTTGAGGCCGGGCTGCCCCGCGGACTTGGAGAGGCCGCCCAGCGCGAAGGTCAGCATCGGCAGCGCGCGCCCCGCCACGGTGGCCACGCGCCCGGGCGCCGAGGCCCAGGCGAAGGGCGCGAAGACCTCATCGCAGACGAGCGCCAGTCGGCGGCGCGCGCACACGTCCGCCAGCGCCGCCAGCTCGCCTTCGTGCAGGAAGTGGCCGGTGGGGTTGCCGGGGTTCACCACCAGCACCGCGCGGGTGCGCGCGTCGCAGGACTCCGCCACCCGCCCCGCGTCCAGGCCGAAGCCATGCGCGCGGGGCAAGGCGTAGGAGCGCGTCTGGACGCCCTCCAGACGCGCGAGGTGCTCGAACAGGGGGTAGCACGGGGCCGGGACGAGGACGTTGTCCCCTGGCTCGCACAGGAGCTTGAAGAGCCAGCCGTAGGCTTCACTGGTGCTGGAGGTCAGCAGCAGGTGTGCTTCGGAGACGGAGGCGCCTCGGGCCGCGAAGTCCGCCACCAGCGCGTGTCGCGCGGAGGCGAGCCCCAGGGACTCGGGCTCGTAGGCGAAGGCGTCCTCGGGGGCCAGGAGCGCCGCGTCCGGCAGGGGCAGCCCCACCCGCGTGGGGTTGGACTCCGTGAGGTCCCGCAGGGGGCGGCCGCTGGCGCGGTGCCTTTCGAGCGCCAGTGCCAACGGGTTGGGGGTCCGTGCGAAGTCCGTCCGCGCGGAGAAGCGGCTCACAGGCCCGTTTGCAGCATGGCGTTCGCGACACGACGAATCAGGTCGCGGCGAACCTCCTTGCGGCAGTGCTCGATGGCCTTGTCATGAGGCCGGGGAAGTTGAGGGTCGCGCGCGCGCAGCGCGGTCCGGAGCACGAGCTCGACCTTGGAGGGCTCGATGTGAAAGAGCCGAGGCCCTTCCTTTTGCAGGAAGTAAGAGAGCCCCCTCTGGTCGATGAGCTTCTTGTAGAGCCGCCGGACGTCCGCGAGGAACGTGAGATCGATGATGTCCGCCATTCGTGAGGCGTTCTCGCGCGGAAAAAACGGCACGTCCATTTCACGGCCGCATGTCCCGAAAACTTGCGCGACCTGTAGCACTGGCCCTGGAACGGAAACGCGCCGGAGGCCGAATTTCCGGCCTCCGCGCGTTCAGGGCAGCAGCGGCCGGAGCGCGCGGCGGAACGCGGCATGGCGGCGCCGCGCGTCGGCAAGAAAGGGCACCGGTCCCAGCACCGGGACGCCGTGGCGCGCCTCCAGGAGCCGCCGGTTGTCGCGCTCCGAGACATCCTTCGCGGACGTCCCGCGCGACAGCAGCACGGCTCGCACGGGGATGCGGCGCGCGGCCAGCGCCTGGAGTGACAAGGCGGTGTGATTGAGCGTGCCCAGGCCCGCGCGCGCCACCAGCAGCACGGGCAGTCGCAACGTGGCGATGAGGTCGATGACGTCGTGCTTCGAGTCCAGCGGCACGAACAGGCCCCCTGCCCCCTCCACCACGGCGTTGCCCCCGCGCAGCCGCCGCCACGCGGCCAGCGTGACGTCCCAGTCGGGCTCGCGCCCCAGGCGGCTGGCGGCCACGCCCGGCGCCACGGGCAGGCGGAAGCGGTGGGGACACACCTCGTCCACGCGCAGCGAGCTGCCCGCCGCCGCGCGCAGGGCGAGCGCGTCCGCGGGCGCGCGCAGGGACGCGCAGCCGCTCTCGTAGGGCTTGAAGCCCTGGGGCCGCAGCCCCGCGTCCGCCAGCAGCGACAGGAGCGCGCACGACGCCTGCGTCTTCCCCACGCCGGTGTCCGTGCCCGTCACGAAAATCTGGAACGGCTTGTCACGCTCAGCCACGACGGACTCCCACGGTGCGCAGCGCCTCCAGCGCCAGGTCCACGTGGCCCACCGTGTGGGCAGCGGACAGGCAGAAGCGCAGGCGGCTGGTGCCCTCGGGGACGGTGGGCGGGCGGATGGCCTTCACCAGCACGCCGGCCTCGCGCAGGCGGCGCGCGGCGTCCAGGGCCCGCTCGGGCTCGCCGAGGATGATGGGGAACACGGCGCTGCGCGGCTCGGCGCGCACGCCCAGGCCGCGCAGTCCGTCCGCGAAGCGGCGGATGTTGCGCCACAGCCGCTCGCGCAGGTCCGGGTCGCCCTCCACGGCGTCCACGGCGGCCTCGGCGGCGGCGCACAGGTGCGCGGGCAGCGCGGTGGAGAAGACGAAGGGCCGCGCGCGGGACACCAGCAGGTCCGCCACCGCGCGAGAGGTGGCCACGTACGCGCCCATGCCACCCAGCGCCTTGCTCAGCGTGCCCATGCGCAGGTCCACCTCGTTCTCCAACCCCAGCTCGTCGCAGAGGCCGGCGCCGCGGGCGCCCAGCACGCCGGTGGCATGCGCTTCATCCACCATCAACGCCGCGCCGTGGGCCCGGCACGCGGCGACGAGGTCGCGCAGCGGGGCCACGTCCCCGTCCATGGAGAAGACGGTGTCCGTCACCACCAGCTTGCGGCGCGCGGGCGTCTCCGCCAGGGCGCGCCCCAGCGCCTCCACGTCCGCGTGTGGATAGACGCGGACGCGGGCGCGGGACAGGCGGCAGCCATCCACGAGCGAGGCGTGGTTGAGGGCATCGGAGAAGACGGCGTCCTCGGGCCCCACCAGCGCGGGGATGATGCCGGTGTTGGCCGCGTAGCCGCTGTTGAACAGGCGCACGGCCTCGGCGCGCTCGAAGGCGGCCAGCCGCGCCTCCAGCCGGTGATGCGCGGCGGTGTCCCCCACCACCAGCCGGCTGGCGCCGGTGCCCACGCCGTAGCGCTCCACGGCGGCCAGCGCCGCGGCGCGCACGGTGGGCGACGCGGCCAGCCCCAGGTAGTCATTGGACGCGAAGTTGACGAGCGTCTCGCCCCCCACGCGCACCACGGGCCCCTGAGGAGAATCCAGGGGCTCCAGGTACCGGCGCAGGTCGCGCTCGGACAGGGCCTCCAGGTCCTCCCGGGCCCACGCCGCCGCGACGGCTTCATCACTCACGATGGGCTCAGCCTTCCTGACGCGGCTCCAGGGGGCGGATGCCCGCCTTCTCCAGCAGGGCCATGTCCTGGGTGTACTCGGGGTTGCCGGTGGTGAGCAGCTTCTCGCCGAAGAAGAGCGAGTTGGCGCCCGCCATCATGCACAAGAGCTGCGCCTCTTCATTCATCTGCTGTCGGCCCGCGGACAGGCGCACCATGGACTGGGGCATCAGGATGCGCGCGGTGGCGATGGTGCGCACCATGTCCACCGTCTCCACGCGCTGCTGCTCCTGCAGCGGCGTGCCCTCCACGGCCACCAGCGCGTTGATGGGCACCGACTCCGGATGGTGCTCCTGGTTGGCCAGGGTGCGCAGCAGGTTGCAGCGGTCCTCCACCGACTCGCCCATGCCAATGATGCCGCCGCAGCACACGGAGATGCCGGCGTCGCGCACGCGGTTGAGCGTGCGCAGCCGGTCTTCATAGGTGCGGGTGGAGATGATGTCGCCGTAGTGCTCGGGCGACGTGTCCAGGTTGTGGTTGTACGCGGACAGGCCGGCCTCGCGCAGGCGCTTCGCCTGGCTCTCGGAGAGCATGCCCAGGGTGGCGCACGCCTCCATGCCCAGCGCGCGCACGCCGCGCACCATCTCCAGCACGCTGTCGAACTGCGGACCGTCCTTCACCTCGCGCCACGCGGCGCCCATGCAGAAACGGGTGGCTCCGGCGGCGCGGGCCTTGGACGCGGCATCCAGCACGTCCGGAACGGCCATCAACTTCTCCGCCTTGACGCCCGTCTTGTAGCGAGCCGCCTGCGGACAGTACGAGCAGTCCTCCGGGCAGCCACCCGTCTTGATGGACAGCAGCGAACAGAGCTGGACCTTGTTGTCCACGAACACCGCCCGGTGGACCGTCTGGGCCTGGTGCACCAGGTCCAGCAAGGGGAGCTCATAGAGGGCCCGCACCTCGGACAGCGACCAGTCATGGCGCACGTCCACGCCAGACGGAGGTGGCGCGGCGACGTGGGCGTGACCGGAAAACTCGCTCTCGCGGGAGACAGTGGCGGTGTCGGGCATGGGCTCCTCTACGGACAGATGAGGGCCCGAACGTGCGTGGACCCCGGAAAGTTGTCAACGCCCGCGAGCAGCCAGGTTGACGACTTTCCAGGGTCCCGCGCCCCTCGGGAGGGGCTCAGCGCGTCAGCGGACGCGCGGCGCTAGACGTGGACGCGGCGCCCCCTGCCGGCCAGGCCCACCAGGAACAGCACCAGGAGTGCGCCCAGGACGGAGAACAGGAGGCCCGTCGGGTGCAGGTCGAAGACGTTGCCGTCACTGCGGAAGAGCGATGCGACGAACCCGCCCACGAAGGAGCCGGCGATACCCAGCAGCGTGGTGGCGATGAGCCCCATCGACTGGTTGCCCGGCATGAGCGCGCGGGCAATCAGACCCGCGAGAAGACCAATGACCAGAAACGCGATAATCCCCATGACTACCTCCCTTGCTTGTTTAGCGACGCAGGGTGCGACGCCCACCTGGGAGCAAACCTGGGTTGCCCCTCCCCTCCGTACAACTTGCCGCGAGGGGCTTGACATGGTGCCTGCCTGCTCTGCGGTCGTGCCTGCCTGTAAGGCCGCAAAAACGTCAGGGTTCCGCGCTATTCACCCAACCCATGGCGAAGGCGAAGACGCACTACACCTGTCAGGCGTGTGGCTACAAAGCGGCGAAGTGGCTGGGGAAGTGCCCGGACTGTGGCGCGTGGAGCTCCCTGCTGGAGGAGACGGACCCGAAGGCGGATGAACGACGTCCGGCCTGGGGCGCCTCGGGCGGCGCGGCGCGGCCCATGTTGCTCAAGGAAGTGAGCGGCGAGACGGAGACGCGCCGGCGCACAGGCATCGCCGAGTTCGACCGCGTGCTGGGCGGCGGCGTGGTGAGTGGCTCCCTCGTGCTGCTGGGTGGCGACCCGGGCATCGGCAAGTCCACGCTGCTGCTGGCGGCGTTGGACCGGCTGGCGCGGCACGGACCGGTGCTCTACGTCTCCGGTGAAGAGAGCCTGCGGCAGACGAAGATGCGCGCCGAGCGGCTCCGGGTGGAGGGAGATGCCATCCACCTGTTCGCGGAGACGGACGCGGAGCGGGTGCTGACGGCGACGGAGGCGTTGAAGCCCCAGGCGCTGGTGGTGGACTCCATCCAGACCATGTACCTGCCGGAGCTGGGCAACGCGCCCGGCAGCATCACCCAGGTGCGCGAGGTGGCGGGCCGGCTGATGGCTTATGCGAAGCGCACGGGGGTGCCCACGTTCCTGGTGGGCCACGTGACGAAGGAAGGCTCCATCGCGGGCCCGCGCGTGCTGGAGCACATGGTGGACACGGTCCTCTACTTCGAGGGCGAGCGTGGCCACCCGTTCCGAATCCTGCGCGCGCACAAGAACCGCTTCGGCTCCACGAACGAAATTGGCGTCTTCGAGATGAAGGGCGCGGGGCTGGTGGAGGTGTCGGACCCGTCCGCCCTCTTCCTGTCGGAGCGGCCGGTGGGCAAGTCCGGCAGCGTGGTGACGAGCACGCTGAATGGCACGCGGCCGCTGCTGGTGGAGGTGCAGGCGCTGGTGGCCCCCACGGGCTACGGCACCGCGCGGCGCACGGCGATTGGCGTGGACGGCAACCGCGTGGCGCTGCTGGCGGCGGTGCTGGAGAAGAAGGAAGAGATTCCGCTGGTAGGCTGCGACTTGTTCGTCAACGTGGCGGGCGGCATGCAGCTCACGGAGCCGGCGTGTGACCTCGCCGTTTGCGCGGCGCTGGTGAGCAGCCTCCAGAACCGGCCGTTGGATCCGAAGACGCTGGTGCTCGGTGAAGTGGGCCTCGCGGGAGAGGTGCGCGCGGTGGGCCAGGTGGAGCCCCGGCTGGCGGAGGCCGCGAAGATGGGCTTCCAGCGCGTGGTGATGCCCGCCGGCAGCGCGCGGCGGCTGGAGGACGCGGGCCCGAAGATGAAGGTGGTCGGCGTGGAGACGCTCGGCGAGGCGCTGGTCGCGATGTTTGATTGAGCGGGGCCGCGAAGATTCAGCAGCGCTCCGCGTCGGGCACGTACCGCTGGGACGCGGTGAAGGCCGCCTCCCTCCAGTAACCGCCAGACGGGCAACCCACGCGAGGGAGCGCGTCCAAGCCACACGGACACGCTCCCTCCCGAGCTGCCCCGAGCTAGGCCTTCGACCGGGGCATCACGGCGTAGCGCAGCAGCACGACGCCGTTGGCGTAGACCTTGGTGGACTTCAGCTCCAGGTCCACCACCTGCCGCAGCGAGGACGTCAGGAGGATGCCCGAGCCGAGTATCAGCGGGTTCACCTTGAGCAGGACCTCGTCGACCAGCCCCTCGGCGAGCAACAGGCCGGCGAACACGCCACCGCCAGCCAGGTAGATGTCACCGCCCTCCCGCGACTTCAAACGCCGGACCTCGCCCACCGCGTCGTCCGACACCAGCGTCACGCGCGGGTCCGGGCGCTCCTTCATCGTGCGGCTGAAGACGTAGGTGTCCATCTTCGGGTACGGGTCCGTCACCCCCACCTTGAGGCCGACCTCGTAGGTGCGCCGGCCCATGAGCGCCGTCGCATAGGTCGCCAGCGACGCGACGTAGTCCGCGACGTGCTCGCTGTCCTGGATGAGGCGGTCCTGCATGAAGGCGCCGTAGGTATCGTCCTCGTGGGCGATGAAACCGTCGACGCTGGTGGCAACGTGGTACTTGAGCTTTCGCATACGTGTTCTCCATGCCGCGCGCGAAAAGGCGCCGGTCATTCGGGTTCAGTGAGACGACTGGGAGACACAGCGGGGACCCACGCATCCGGACAACAGCCCACGTCAACGCCACGGCACATCGGCCGGAGCGGCAAGGGCAATCACGGAAGCCTGGGTTAGCGAGCGGAGGTCATGGGACAGCGCCGTGAGGCGCCACGCATAAGTTACGCACACGACGACGCCCTCGGCAACCCCCGTCCAGGCAGGCAGCGGGGCGAAAGCACCATCCCCGCGTGGGAGACGAGGCTCGACTAGAGTCCCGCCCCGGACATGCCTCACGGTGCCGCACACACTTCGCGATGGCGTGACGCGCTGGGCTCGCTCTCCGCGCGGCTGCTGGTGGCGTTCCTCGTGCCTACCCTGCTCTTCGTCGCGGTGGCGGGCACCGCCGTCTACCAGCTCGCGCGCGTCATCCTGGAAGAGGAGCTGGGCACCAGCCTGAGCGGCATCGCCGCCGCCACCGCCACCCAGGTCCATGGCGAGCGGCTGCTGACCATCGAGCCCGGCGACGACGTGGCGAGCACCCGCACGTGGCGCAACTTCGTCCGCACCTTCGAGAACATCGCGGAGGCCAGCGGCGTGCGCCGCGTCTACGCCGTGGACACGCAGGGGCGGATGCGCGTGGACGTCGGGGGCGGGCTGCCAGTGGGCGCGGAGATGCCGGAGTTGGCGCGCGACAGGCTGGAGCTCACCCGCGTCTTCGCCGGGGAGCGCGCCGCCAGCCAGGTGCTCTTCACCGGCTCGGACGGGCGGCTCTACAAGACGGGGTATGCGCCCATCCTGTACGAGGGCCGCGTGGTGGGCGCCGTGGGCGTGGAGGGCAGCGCCGCCTTCTTCGGCCCCCTGCAGCAGCTGTCGCGCACCTACGCCGTCATGGGCGCGGTGGTGTTGGCCGTGCTCGCCGTCATCGCGGTGGTGACGGCGCGCGGGCTGGCCCGGCCGCTGCGGCGGTTGATGGCGTCCGCGCTGCGCATCGGTCGGGGCGACCTGACGACCCCGGTGCCACCGGAGCCCACGCTGGAGATCGGCGTCCTCGCGCGCGAGCTGGAGGACATGCGAGGCGCCCTGGAGAGCCGGGACCGACAGCTGAAGATGATGCTCGCGGGTGTGGCCCACGAGGTGCGCAACCCCATTGGCGGCATCGCCCTCTTCTCCGGAATCTTGAAGGAGGACCTCCAGGCCGGCGCCCACGCCGACGCGGGCGCGCACGTGGAGCGCATCCAACGCGAGGTCGCCTACCTCCAGCGCATCGTCGAGGACTTCCTCGCCTTCGCCCGCGAGCAGCCCCTGGCCCGCGCGCCCGTGGAGGCGCCGGCCCTGCTCTCCATCGCCTGCGAGCTGATGGCCGCCGAGGCCACCGCCCGCGACGTCGCGGTGGACATCGACGCTACCCCAGCGGTGCTGGAAGCCGACGGCAGCCTGCTCACCGCGGCGCTGGTCAACCTGGTGAAGAACGCGGTGCAGGCCTCGCCCCCGGGCGGACGTGTGCAGGTGTCCGGCGCGTCCAGCGGCGGCCACTACACCATCCAGGTCCGCGACACGGGCCCCGGCGTGCCCGGCACGGAGCGCGACCGCATCTTCGAGCCCTTCTTCACCACGCGCGAGAAGGGCACCGGCCTGGGCCTGCCACTGGCGCGCAAGATCGCGCTCGCGCACGGCGGCGCGCTGCGGCTGGACTCCGCGCCTGGAGACACGCGCTTCATCCTCACGCTGCCGCTGGGTGGGACGCCGGGCCACGGCGCTCCCGTCACCCCGCCGCGTTGAACTGCCGCGCCATCCGCGCCACCTCGTCCGAGACAACGCCCAGCGTGTCGGTGGCCTCCTGCGTGGACTCCAGCCGCTTCAGCGTGGCGTCCATGAGCTGCGACAGGTCCGCGATGGCGTCGAAGATTTGCGTGAAGCCGGCATCCTGCTGCGTCACCGCGGCGGCAATCTGCCGGGCCGCGGTGGAGTTCTCCTGGGCGATGCGAGACAGCTCCCGCAGCGAGTCCCCCGACGCCCGCATCTGGTCCAGCCCCGTGCCGATGGTCTGCACGCCGGCCTCGCCCATCTTCGCCGCGTCGCGGATGCCGGTGCTGATGTCCTGGAGGATGCCGCGGATGCGCCGCGTGGCCTGGATGGACTGGTCCGACAAGCCGCGAATCTCGCGGGCCACCACCGCGAAGCCACGCCCCTGCTCGCCCGAGCGCGCCGCTTCGATGGCCGCGTTGATTGCCAGCAGGTGGGACTGGTCCGCCAGGTCCTTCACCGACTCGGTGATTTCGCCAATCTGCGTGGTGCTCTGGGCCAGCCGAATCAGCCGCTCCTGGATGCCGTCCACCACGCGGCGGATGTCCGTCAGGCCGTTGAGGCTCCGCTCCACGGCGGCCTCGCCCTGCTGTCCCAGGGCCTCCGAGCGGCGGGCCACCTGGAGCACCTCCTCCGCCCGCTCGACGGCCATCAGCGACGTGCGTCTGATTTCCTCCGACGTCATCTGCGCCTCGTGCAGCGCGGACGCCTGACGGACCAGGCTCTGCTGGTGCTCATCCTGCGAGTCTCGCAGGTGGCGCCCCGCGCCGCTCAGCCGCGTGGCGGAGGCATTGAGCGACAGGGGCAATTGCCGCAGGCGGATGAGCACCGCGTTCATGCCAGCCGACAAGTCCCCCATCTCATCCGTGGACACCCAGGCGGGTGAGACGACGCGCCCGGCGGACAGTGCCTCGATGGCCACGCCCACCGTGCCCGCCGCGTGCGCCTGGCGACGCGCCAGCATCCAGGTGGTGACAGCGGGAATCGCCAGCAGCCCACCCACCCAGGCCAACCCGAAGGCCAGCTCCGCCGCCAGCAGCCCGCCCATGCCCATCAGCGTCTCCGCCGAACCGTGCGCGCCCTCCGCCACCAGCGCCCGGTGCAGCTCGTCCCGGACGCCTTGCAGCTTCACCAGCACCACGCACCCGCTCAGCACCAGCGCGCAGACGCTGGAGCCGATGAAGGTGACGGGCATGAACCAGGCCTGCCGTGGCCAGAAGAAGCCGCCGCCCTTGAGGGCCAGCGTCGGGTCCTTGCGCTGCTCCTCCAGCGCCACCGGCAACAGCAGCCGCTCCAGCGTGACGCCAATGGGAAAGCCCAACACCACGCCAAAGCAGATGCCGATGAGCGTGCCCACCACGACCAGGGACAAGTCCTTCTTCCACAACAGGCACACGTGGAGGCTGAACCAGAGGCCCCCCAGCGTCCACGCGCCCCATGAGGATGCGACCGCGGCGCGCCACGGCAGGCGCAGGATTCGCTCCAACCGCGCGCCGGGCGCATCCTCCGGCCGCTCCCGCAGCGCGCCGTCCACCAGCACGTGCAGCACCAGCGCGGGATAGGCGATGCCCAGGCCCACGATGATGGGCGGCAGCACCCACGCCACCGCAATCAGGCCTGCCCCGCCCGCCACACCCATGGCCATGCCATTGAGATACGCGGCGATGGGCGCCACCGGCAGCACCCACAACATGAACACCTTGAGCGCACGTCCCCGGTACTCCTGGATGACCTTGTCTTTGGCATTCATGTGGCACATCCCCCCGAGGACCGAGCCGGAAGTCCTCACCCGCAAGTACGGCACTCTCCACGCGAAGCGGACAGGCGGGTCATCCGGAAGCTGCCGCCTTCCGGACAGAGCGCGTGAAGCACGAGGCTCGCGAGCACACGCCGGGCCTCGAGGTGCGCGGGAGACACACCGGAGGCCTGTGCGTGGGTGTCGCGCGATTCAGTCGGGGCAGCACGCGTGGAGCGCGGCGGCATACATCCGCAGCGACTTCCTGGCGGCGGCCTGGACGCGGAAGGCCTCACCAGAATCCACGTCGGTGGACAGCTTGATGATTTCCAGCGCCTCCTCCGGGTGCTGGTCGTCATAACGCGCGTGCACCTTGAGCCACATCATCGAATGCGCGTCGATGCGCGCGCCGTCCACGGCATAGGCGCGGAAGGGCTCCACCACCTCGCGCGTCCACACACCGGTGATGCCCTCCACCGCCCAGTTGGACGCGGCCACGCCTTCGGCCAGTGTCCCGTGCGCGCAGGTGTCGAGCAGGAACTCGTGCAGCGCCCGCACCTCCGGCAAGGGGCGCTGGGTGAAGACGTCTTCCGGCGCCAGGCCAATGCCGCGCATCCAGTCGATGAACCACTCGGCGTGCTTCGCCTCCACGCCCAGGTTCTGCAGCAGCCAGCGGCGGGCGCTCGCGTCTCCGGGACGCTGACCGTAGGTCGTCTTCGCCAGTGACAGGCCCATGTACTTGGGGAAGGACTCGACGATGAGGAAGAAGTTGGCCAGCACCCGCCGCCAGTGACGCAGCGGCGGGCGCTGGCCGTCGGCCGTCGCGCGGAACAACGGAGGCCAGCAGGCCGCGCTCCACTCGTCCCGCAGGGACTCCAGCATCGACTCCAACCAGCGCGGGTGCGCGGTGGGCGTGAGCACAGGGGGGCTGTAACGGTGCGGCGCGGCGGACGACATGGGCACGGCTCCTGGCTTCCCGGCAGGTGACAGGCCGGCATGGCCTCCCTCACCCGCCCAAGCAGGACGGCATGGTTGCAATCGCCTCAGGCAGTCAGGCCGTGTTTTCCGTATTTTGTTTCAAATCCGGGTGCGGGCGCGCGCGCTCGGTCCGCGAAGCCACAGAGCCCCTGACCGCGAGGCCCTGCGCGCTTCCGCTTTCGAGCGCTTCAGGGCGCGGAGGCCACCACGCGCCGGGCCTTCTCCAGCATGCGGCGCAGGGGCGCCTCGTCCGCGTGCATCATGGCTTCGGCCCAGGTGAGCCACCGCACGCCGAAGGACTCCGCCGGGTCATGCGTCAGGGCGTCGGGGTCCTCCGCCACCACGAGGAAGCGCACGTCCAGGTGGTGGTGCTCCGGCTCGTCGCGGCGCGCGGGGATGGTGTGGATGTCCACGTCCAGCGGCCGAGGCGCGGACAGGTGCAGGGACACGCGACATCCCGTCTCCTCACGGGCTTCACGCAGCGCCGTGGCCTCCATGTGGCCCGCGTCCGTGACATCCGCGTGTCCTCCGGGCTGCAGCCAGCGCTGGAGCTTGCGGTGATGCAACAGGACGACGCGCGCGCCCGCTGGGTCCACCACCACCGCGCTGCCCGTGAAGTGAGCCTCCGGCTGCTCCCGGGAGAAGGGCCGCGCCAGTGAGCGGGCGAAGTGGCGCATGCGCTCCAGGTCCTCGCGCTCCTTCACGTCCTCGGGGACGTGGCGCTCGAGCAGGGCCAGGAGGGACGTGGCGGAAGAAACCTCGGAGTCCATGCCTCCCCGTACTGCTCCCGGACAGGCGGCGCCAGCACCTTCGCACGCCCGTGGCGTGTGACAACCTGCTGAGCCGGTGGAGCGAGCCGGTCCGGATGTGCTCTCATGCGGCGGCCCCAGGAGGCGGCCGGCCTCGGGTTGCAGGGAGAATCGACTCACGCCATGGCGCGCATCCTCGTCATCGACGACCACGACACGCTGCGTGAAGGGATGGCTGTCACCCTCACCCGCGCGGGCCACACCGTGTCCGCGGTGCGCAGCGGCCAGGACGGACTGGCCACCTACCGAAAGGCGCCGTTCGACCTGGTCGTCACCGACCTGAAGATGGACGGCATGGACGGCATCGAGGTGACCCGCTCGCTCAGGGCGCTGGATGCCGGCGCCGTCGTCATGGTGGTGACGGCCTTCGGAACCATCGAGACCGCGGTGCAGGCGATGCAGCAAGGCGCCTACGACTTCATCACCAAGCCCTTCCCGCCCGAGGTGCTGCGCGCCAAGGTGGACAAGGGGCTGGAGCTGGCCTCCACGCGCAAGCAGGTGGAGCGGCTCACGGCGCGCACCGCCGCACACGACACGGACGCGGCCCTCACGCACGGCAGCCTGGTGGGCGACAGCGAGCCCATGCAGCGGCTGGTGTCCCAGGTGCTCAAGGTGGCGCAGAGCGACGCCACGGTGCTGGTGCGCGGAGAGAGCGGCACCGGCAAGGAGCTGGTGGCGCGCATGCTCCACCAGCGCTCCCCGCGCCGAGACGGCCCCTTCATCGTCGTGCACTGCGCGGCGCTGGCGGAGTCGCTGCTGGAGAGCGAGCTGTTCGGCCATGAGCGCGGCGCCTTCACCGGCGCGGTGAAGCGCAAGCTGGGGCGCTTCGAGCTGGCCGACGGCGGCACGCTGTTCCTGGACGAGATTGGCGAGGTTCCCGCCTCCGTGCAGACGAAGCTCCTGCGCGTGCTCCAGGAGAAGGAAATCCAGCGCGTCGGCGGAGAGGACACGTTCAAGGTGGACGTGCGCGTGGTGAGCGCCACCCACCGGGACCTCCAGGCCGAGGTGAAGGCCGGGCGCTTCCGCGAGGACCTCTACTACCGCCTGCACATCGTTCCGGTGGTGCTGCCGCCCCTGCGCGAGCGGCCCGAGGACATCGCCCTGCTGGCCCGGCACTTCGTGGCCAAGCACGCCATGCGCGTGAACCGGCGCGTCATGGGCCTGGACGACAGCGCGCTGCGGGCCCTGGCCCGCCACGCGTGGCCTGGCAACGTGCGCGAGCTGGAGAACGTCATCGAACAGGCGCTCGTCTTCGCCGAAGGCGAGCAGCTCACCGACCTGGACCTGCCCTCACACCTCACCGCCAGCGGCACCCCGCGCGTCGAGGCGGGCCTGCCAGTGCTCCAGGGCGACCGGCCCCTGCCCGACATCCTGGAAGATTTGGAGCGCCAGCTCATCGCCCGGGCCTATGAGAAGGCCAGCGGCGTGAAGACGGAGACGGCCCGTCTGCTAGGTATCAAGACGTCCGCGCTGTACTACAAGCTGGAGAAGTACGGCTTCCTCCCCAAGGGAACGCCGCCCGAGGAGCGCTGATCCTCGAAAATCTGTCATCCGTCCCCGCCCCCCATGACTTTTCACCGGTATCCCACCTCCGCCCCTGTCCCCCTGGATGCGCCAGGTGTCCGGAATTGTTGGGCGCCGAGTGGCCGCGAACCCCGGGGATGGGCAAGCAGGCTGGCACCCACCTTGCTCTGGGGCTGTCGTTGATGAATCTCCGCGCCCTCGCCCTCCTGCTGAGCCTGCTGCTGGCCATGCCCGGTCAGGCCGCGTCCGGGCTGGAAGCGATGCGGGGGCGGGCCCAGTCGGCGCGCGCGGAGACCCGCTCCCTGCGGGGTCAGCAGCAGAGCCTGCGCGACGAGCTCAACGGGCTGGCGGCGCGCATCGAAACGCTGAAGGCGCGGCGCCAGGGCCGGCTGATGGCGGGGACGGAGCTGGAGGACGCGCTGCGGCGCTCGCAGGAGCTGAGCGGGCAGCTCACCGGACTGGCGCAGGCCGTCGTCGCGGCGGAGGGCGAAGCGGAGCGCGCGCACCTGGCCCTGCACACGGCGCTGTCGGACGAGCTGTCGCGGCTGCTCGCGGCGTGGGAAGGCACGGCGGACCGGGGGCAGCGGGAGACGCTGTTGGAGGCGGTGCGCTCGGTTCGCGCCGAGCGGGAAGCCATCCGCGCCGCCCTGCCCGCGTCCCAGGTGCCCTCGCTGGACAAGGCCACCGCGGGCGGTGATGACCCCGAGGATTTGCTGGCCCAGGCGGACACGCTCCGCGACACCCGGGACAAGGTGCGCGAGCGGCTGAAGGCGCTGCGCGGCCGCATCACCGAGGTGCGCGAGGAGCGCGACCTGGACCGCCGCATGAACGACTTCCTCGGCGAGGAGTCGATGTTCGACGACCAGGACCGGCGGCTGCGGCTGCGCATGGGCAGCGACCGGAGCATCCAGGTGGAGCGCTCCGTGCCCGGCCCCGGTGCGCCTTCCTTCCAGGATGGCAGCTCCGACGCGCCGCCTCCCAACATGGGCGGACGCCCCGATGAAGGCGTCGACCCGAGCCGCCCCCCTTATCCGACGCCGTTGTCGGCCCGGGCCACGGACCGGCGGCCCCAGGTTGAAACGCCGCGCGCCCAGGACCTGGCGGCGGGTGGACCCGTGGACCTGGCGGCGCTGGAGGCCGAGGCCGCGCGGCTGGAGACGCTGGCCGGGGAACTGGAAGGCCGCGCCACGAAGCTGGAGCGGCGCGCGCAGGAGCTGGGCGCCCCCTGAGGGACGTGCCTCCCGGCACCGGACTACAAGAGCCCGGTCTCCACCTGGAGCTTCACCACCGCCTGCAGCCGCACCTCGCGCGCCGGCATGATGCCGCGGCCGCGGATGATGATGCTCATGGACGGCGCGGAGACGAAGGGCTGCAGCTCCACGTTGTCCACGCGCAGCGACAGCACGGGGTTGGGCGGCCTCAAATCCAGCGCGGACACGTCCTGGCGCGCCGCGATGCGCGCCTCCCGGTCTCCCGCGCGGGCATAGAACTCCACTGAGTCCAGGAAGCGGAGGTCCTGGTCATTGGGGTTGAGGACCTTGAGCGTGAGGGACTCCACCTTGACGGACGTCACCTCGCTCTTGCGAATCCCCTGGTTCTTGAAGTCCTGGTTCTTGTCGAAGTCCATCCCCGCGAAGCTGCTGATGGCGGGGAGGCCGTTGAGGGGCGTGTCGACGCCAGGCGTGCCCGCGGGCACGGTCGACTCCCCCTTCACCTCGGTGGTGAAGGAGGAGGAGGCGCAGGCGGACAGGCCCAGCCAGGCCACCGCGAGAAAGGACACAAGGCGCATGGGCCCAATGTAACGGGCCGCCGGGGGCGGCGTCACCGGTGGGAGCGCCCGGACGGCCGCCCCTGCCCTCCTGCGACGGGGTATGGTGCGCGCGCCGTGGTCCGCTCCTTCGCGCCGCTCCTGCTCGTCCTCGCCATGCTCGCCGCCGGCCGTGCGCCCGCGGCGGAGTGGGACGGCGCACTGAGGGGCACCGGCCGCCTGCTGCTGGACACCAACGCGCCTCGGGACTTCTCCGACGCGTTCACCGCCAGCGCGGAGCGGGACTTCGCCTTCAGCCTGCTGGGCTCCGCCGAGGGCCGCGGCGCCTTCGAGCGTGCCCAGCTGGTGGGCCGCTACGAGCTGGGCACGCGTTTGTACGTCCTCTACCAGGACGAGAACACGCTGGTGCAGTCGGGCGCGGTGGAGGCCTCACACGCCGTGGGCACGGCGCTGGGAATCGGCCTGGAGGGCCACGCGAAGGACCGGCGGGGCGGCTCTCGCTCGTACTCGGACCTGGGGGCCACGGCCTTCCTGGAGTACGCACCGGACGTCAGGCTGGCGCTGCGAGTGCGGGCAGGCGCCCGGCGCTTCGTGTACCGACCGGACCCCACCGCCAACTTCGGAGGCCCCGAGGTGGGTGTGCTGGGCCGCTACCGCTTCGACCGCCGGCACAACCTGTCCGTCTTCGGCGACTGGAACTCCCGGCGCTTCGGCACCCAGCCCCGGGCACGCCCGCCGGGGACGGGGGGCGGCTCGGGACTCCTCCCCGGCCGCCGTCAAGACGGGGCCCTGACGGCGGGAGCGTCGTACACCTACCGGGGCCCGGTGGCCCTGGGGCTGACGTACGCCTTCCAGGAGGTCTCCTCCAACAGCTACGGCGAGACAATCCGCCGGCACCGGGTGTCGGCCAACGCCGGCGTCCGGCTGCCCTGGCGGGTGACCCTGCTGGCGCAGGGCTCGCTGGGCGTCATCCAATATCCGGACGGCATCTACCTCTCCCCGGAAATCATCCTGGTGGAAGAGGACGAGGGGCAGAACTCGCTCTCGGTGAAGCTGGCCCGGCCGCTGACGGCGGCGCTGGACGTGGAGGTGTCCTGGGGCATCTGGAGTACCCGGCTGCCCCGCAACGAGCTCACCTACACGCGCCAGGTCTTCAGCACCGGCTTCACCTGGCGCTACTGAGGGCGCGGCCTACGAAAGGTCCGCGATGCGCTCGTCGATTTCCTCGGCGAGGCCCGCGTGCCCCTGGGACAGGGCGTGCTCCCGGGCCCGGCCCAGCACCTCGCGCGCCTTGTCGGGCTCCCCCGCCCCCGCCCAGGCGTCCCCCAGGGCCACCATGGCGGCCGCATAGGTGGAGTCCAACCGGACGGCGGACTCCAGGGCGTGGGCGGCCTCCGGGTACTGCCGCCGCTCCAGGTACAGCTTCCCGAGGGAGAAATGGCTCATGGGGGAGTCCGGGAAGTCCGCCACCATCTTCTTGAACTGTTCCAGCCGGGCGTCGCTCATGGACACCAGCAGATAGAGGACCGCTTCCGTGTTGCCAAGGGTGCGGTAGGGTGCGCCGCACATGGCCACGAAGAAGAAGACGACCGCGAAAAAGACCACCACCCGGGCCCCGGCGGCCCGGAAGAAGACGGTATCGGGCAGGACGCCCGCGAAGAAGAAGGTCCCCGCCGCCAGGAAGTCGGCGCCGAAGGCCCCCGCCAAGGCGCCCGCGAAGAAGAAGAAGGCGAAGCTCCCAGTTGCCTCGTCCCAGAAGGCGGGCCCCGCGGAGAACCCGGCCGCCAAGGCGCTGGCGCACCGCATCGGCCACCTGCTGGTGGACAAGAAGGCGGAGGACGTCGTCATCCTCGACGTGCGCGGGATGACGTCCTACGCGGACTACTTCGTCATCGCCTCCGCGGAGACGGACCGCCAGGTGAGCGCCATGGCGGAGAACGTCCAGGTGCAGCTCAAGACGGGCGAAGGCAACCTGCGTCCCATCGGCACCGAGGGCTTCGAGACGGGCCAGTGGGTGCTGCTCGACTACGGCGAGGTGGTGGCGCACCTGTTCCTCACGGACCTGCGCGCGCACTACGACCTGGAGGGCCTCTGGGCCGACGCGTCGCGGGAGAAGCTGGCCTGAGGTGAAGGTCCGGCTCCTCTCCATCGGCAAGGACCGCTCGGGCCTGTATGAGCCCGCGGTCCAGGAGTACGCCCGGCGCCTGGGTCACTACACCCGCTTCGAGTTGGTGGAGTTGGCGGAGGCCAGCGGCAAGCGGCTCAAGCCCGGCGACGCGAAGGCCGCCGAGGCCGAGGCGATTCTCTCCAAGCGCAAGCCGCAGGACTGGCTGGTGGCCCTGGACGAGCGCGGCGCGCTGCTCGACTCCGTCGAGCTGAGCCGCTACGTCGGCAAGGCGCAGACAGGCGCCAAGGACCTGCTGCTCGTCATTGGCGGGGACGAAGGGCTCGACACGCGCGTTCGGGACGCGGCGAACCTCACGCTGTCCCTGTCGAAGATGACGCTGCCTCACCGGCTGGCGCGCGTGGTGCTCATCGAGCAGCTCTACCGCGCGTTCACCATCCTCAAGGGCGAGCCGTACCACAAGTAGGCGGCCGGGCACGCGCCCCGGCGCCACCGTCAGGCGTGGCGCGCAGGTGCCGTCAGCCCGGGCATGCGCACTGACGCCTCTTCTGGAAATCTCCCCACTTCCGCGCCTCAGGCGCCCGTGCGTGTCATTGCCTCTGCCCAGTCCTGGGTGGAAGGCGAGGCGGTACGGCAACTCGAAGCCATGGCCCGCCTGCCAGGCATGAAGCTGGCGGTGGGCCTCCCGGACCTGCACCCCGGCAAGGGGGCTCCGGTGGGCG
The DNA here is from genome assembly GCF_013372585.1 of Myxococcus sp. AM010. Classification (NCBI taxonomy): domain Bacteria; kingdom Pseudomonadati; phylum Myxococcota; class Myxococcia; order Myxococcales; family Myxococcaceae; genus Myxococcus; species Myxococcus sp. AM010. The sequence goes on along the minus strand of NZ_JABXEO010000047.1, from coordinate 36,994 downwards.
CGGCCTTCACCTCCGAAGGCTTCCTCTATCCCTATCTGGTCGGCAGTGACATCGGCTGTGGCATGGGCCTGTGGAACGTGGACCTGCTGGCCCGCAAAGCCAAACCCGAGCGTTGGGCCGGCAAGCTGGACCTGGAAGGCCCGTGGACGGGCGACGCGGAAGGCTTTCTCCAGGAGCACGGCGTGAAGTCCTCGGGCTTCGAGGCCGCGCTGGGCACGGTGGGCGGCGGCAACCACTTCGCGGAGCTGCAGCGCGTGGACGCGGTCCATGACGCGAAGGTCTTCACCGCCCTGGGCTTGTCCGCGGACCGCTTGCTGCTGCTGGTGCACTCCGGCTCGCGCGGTCTCGGCGAGGCCATTCTCCGGGCCCATGTGGACCGGCACGCGGCGGGCGGGCTCGTGGATGACTCGCCCGAGGCGCGGCGCTACCTCACCCGGCATGACCACGCGGTGGCCTGGGGCCAGGCCAATCGTGCCCTGGTGGCGCGGCGCATGCTGGACGGCATCGGCGCCCTGGGCCAGCGGGTCCTGGACGTGTGCCATAACAGCGTCACTCCACGGCGTGACACGGGCCGGACGCAGTGGCTGCACCGCAAGGGCGCGGCGCCGTCGGACGAAGGGCCGGTGGTGATTCCCGGCAGCCGGGGCGCACTCAGCTACCTGGTGGTTCCCACGGGGGAGGGCCACACCAGCGCGCACAGCCTGGCGCATGGCGCGGGCCGCAAGTGGACGCGCTCCTCCGCCCGGGAGCGCATGCGCGAGCGCTTCACCGCGGAGTCCCTCACGCGCACCGCTTTCAAGAGCCACGTGGTGTGTGAGAACAAGGACCTCCTCTTCGAGGAAGCGCCGCCCGCGTACAAGCCCATCGACCGCGTGGTGACGGACCTGGTGGAAGCGGGACTGGTCCGCGTGGTGGCCACGCTGGCCCCCGTCCTCACATACAAGACGCGCGCCCGGCCGGAGTGACGCGGCCCACTGACGGACGGAACCCGAGGCGGAGTGGAACCTGACGCAAGGCGTTGCGCGCTCGCCGGCGCTCACCGTGCTCCGCGCGAGGCTTCCGCGTTGGCACCGGCATCGCACGCCTGGGAAGCGAGCAACCGACCCTCTGGGCGAGGCACCTCGTGGACCCGGCTGGGCGCGCTGCCCGCGCCTCAGCAAGGCGCGCCCACTTTTTGTCCTCTCCCGTCTGGCACCTGCATGGTTAGGGTTCGGAGCATGACGCCCGCGCACAAGGTCCTGCTCTGCATCCTGGATGGTTGGGGTATCCGCCAGGAGCGTGACAACAACGCCATCGTCCTGGCCGGCACGCCGCACCTCGACAAGCTGGCGAGCCCCTACCCCTTCACCGAGCTGCAGACGGCGGGGCTGGCCGTGGGCCTGCCCGAGGGGCAGATGGGCAACTCCGAGGTGGGCCACACCAACATCGGCGCGGGGCGAATCGTCTACCAGGACCTGGTGCGCATCAACCGCGCCGCGGAGTCCGGAGAGCTGGCGCAGAACCCCGTGCTCCGCGCGGCGCTGGACGGCGTGAAGGCGGACGGCAAGGCGCTGCACCTGCTGGGGCTGGTGTCGCCCGGCGGCGTCCACTCGTCCATGGACCACCTGTTCGCGCTGCTCAAGGCCGCGAAGGAACGCAACGTGGCCCAGGTCTACGTGCACGCGTTCCTGGACGGGCGTGACACGCCGCCGCAGAGCGCGCTGGGCTACGTGGAGGAATTGGAGCGCTTCCTCCATGAGACGCACACCGGTCGCATCGCCACCGTGAGCGGGCGCTACTACGCCATGGACCGCGACAAGCGCTGGGACCGGGTGCAGCAGGCCTACGAGGCGCTGGTGCTCGGCCGTGGCCCCAAGGCGCCGGATGCGTTGAGCGCCATCCGCGCGTCCTACGCGGAGAAGGTCACCGACGAGTTCGTGAAGCCCACGGTGCTGGCCGGCGGCGACGGCGCGCCGGTGGGCCGCATCCAGGACGGCGACGCGGTGCTCTTCTTCAACTTCCGCGCGGACCGCGCGCGGGAGCTGACGCAGGCCCTGGCGTTCCCGGAGTTCAAGGAGTTCGACCGGAGCGGGCTGCGGCTGGGGCGCTACGTCTGCATGACCCAGTACGACGAGACGTTCAAGCTGCCGGCGCTCTTCGAGCCAGACCAGCCGCAGGACATCTTCCCGGAGCTGCTGGCGCGTCAGGGCCTGCGCCAGTTCCGCACGGCGGAGACGGAGAAGTACGCGCACGTCACCTTCTTCTTCAACGGCGGCCGAGAGGTCGTCTACGCGGGCGAGGACCGGCACCTGGTGCCCAGCCCGCGCGACGTGAAGACGTATGACTTGAAGCCGGAGATGTCCGCCTACGAGGTCACGGCCGAGCTGGTGAAGCGGCTCGACTCCGGGAAGTACGACTTCGCGCTGGTGAACTTCGCCAACCCGGACATGGTGGGCCACAGCGGCCGGCTGGACGCGGCGATGAAGGCGGTGAAGGTGGTGGATGAATGTCTGGGCGCGCTGGGCAAGGCGTGCGAGCGCAACGGCTGGGTGCTGGCCATCTCCGCCGACCACGGCAACTGCGAGCAGATGGTGGACCTGGTGACGGGCGAGCCCCACACCGCGCACACGCTCAACCCGGTGCCCTTCCACCTCATCCACCCGGACTTCCGGGGGCAGAAGCTGCGCCCGGGCATCCTCGCGGACATCGCTCCCACCCTGTGCAAGGTGATGGGACTGCCGCAGTCCAAGGAGATGAACCGTCAGGGCCTGCTGCCGTGATGCGCGCGGGGCACGGCCCGTGCTGAAGGCCCTGCTGGACGTGCTCTATCCCCCTTCGTGCCTCGCGTGCACGAAGGTGCTGCCGAGCCCCGAGGGCTTCTTCTGCGAGACGTGCGACACCGCGGTGGAGCGGCTTCCTCCCGCGTGCTGCCGCACCTGCGCTGAGCCCGGCGCGTTTCCCGGGGGCACGTGTCCCCGGTGCCGTGCCGCCCCGCCGCCCTTCACCCGCGCCTGGGCGCCCTTCGCGCATGAGGGGCCCCTGGCGCGCGCCATCCACCGGTTCAAGTACGAGGACCACCCCAACCTCGCGGGCCCGCTGGGAGAGTTGCTGGCGGGAGAGGCGCACCGCTTCCTCAGCCATGCACCCGAGCTGGTGGTCGCGTTGCCACTGCACACGCGTCGCTATCACGCGCGCAAGTACGACCAGGCGCAGTTGCTGGCGGGCGCGCTGGCGAAGGCCACGGGGCGCAAGGCGCCGGTGGGCTTGCTGACGCGGCACCGTGAGACACAGCGGCAGGTGGGGCTGAGCGAGGCGGAGCGGGCAAGCAACGTCGCGGGGGCGTTCGCCGCGTCATCCCGTGTCTCGGGGCAGCGCGTGCTGCTGGTGGACGATGTGTTCACCACCGGAGCCACCGCCCGGGCGGCGGCCTCGGCCCTGCTCGAAGCGGGCGCCGTTCAGGTAGAGATGCTGACGCTGGCTCGAGCCTTCAGCCTGGAGTGAGCGGACGGCGCCCAAGGGCTACTTCTGGGAGGCCCGGACCCGCTCCAGCTCGACCTGGAGTTCGGCCACGCGGCGCTCCGCGTCTTCTCGCTGGTGGGCTTCCTCTTCCGCGCGCTGTTCGAGCCACGGGATGACGCGGCGAACGCTTCCGACACGCGGGACCTGAATCACCGCATAGCCGCGTTCGCGTCCTGGAGTGAGGCATCCCATGACGCGGACGCTCAACGCACACGGCCCCACTCTCCGCCTCTCCTGAAAGAACCGCGTTCATCAGCGAATTGCCACACGCAAGGACTCTGGCCCCGGGGCTGACTGGCGTTAGCGTCAGCCCATGCGCTCGCTCCTCCCACTTGCACTCGCGGTCGCCGTCCTCCGCTGCGCCCACGCGCCCGAGACGCCCCCCGCCGCTCCCGTCACCGCCGCCCCCGAGTGGCCCGAACCCCAACCTCCCGCGCTGCGGCTGCCCGACTCGGTCCGCCCCACGCGCTACGCGCTCGACCTGAAGCTGCTGCCCGCCGAGCCCACCTTCTCCGGCAGCGTCAGCATCGACGTGGACGTGAGCGAGCCGGTGCGCCAGGTCTGGCTGCACGGGCAGGACCTGGAAGTCTCGCAGGCCCGCATCGAAGCGGGAGGCCGCACCCTGGAGGCCCGGCCCGTCACCGCCAGCGAAGGGCGGCTCGGCCTGCTGCTCCCCGAAGCGCTCGCGCCTGGCAAGGCGCGCATCCACCTCACCTTCACCGGCAAGGTCGACCGCGAGCGCAGCCAGGGCCTCTACGCCGTGGAGGAAGGCGGCGAACCCTACCTCTACACCTTCTTCGAGCCCGTCGACGCGCGCCGCGCCTTCCCCTGCTTCGACGAGCCGGGCTTCAAGGTGCCCTGGACGCTGCGCATCACCGCCAAGGAGGACCACGTCGCGCTCGCCAACCACCCCATCGTCTCGCGCGAGAAGCTGCCGGGGGGCCTCGCGCGCGTCACGTTCGCCGAGAGCAAGCCGATGCCCAGCTACCTCGTCGCGTTCGTGGTGGGCCCCTTCGACGTGGTGGACGCGGGCACCGCGGGCCGCGACGCCGCGCCGCTGCGCTTCATCGTGCCTCGCGGCCGGGGAGCGGAGACGGCCTACGCGGCCAGCGTCACGCCGCGCATCGTCACGCTGATTGAAGACTACTTCGACATGCCGTACCCCTACGAGAAGCTCGATGTCGCGGTGGTGCCGCGCTACTGGGGCACCATGGAGCACCCGGGCCTCGTGGCGCTCGGCCAGCCCCTGACGCTCATCCGCCCCGGCGAGGAGACGCTCGCGCGCCGCAAGTGGTACGTGAACATCGCCAACCACGAACTGGGGCACTACTGGTTCGGCAACATCGTCACCTGCCAGTGGTGGGACGACATCTGGCTCAACGAGTCGCTCACCTCGTGGCTAGACCGCAAGACGGTGGACCCGTTCGACCCGAGCTGGGGCTTCGGCCTGGAGCAGAGCACCCAGTCCGCCAGCTTCGCGCTGGAGACGGACACGCTCGCCGCCACGCTGCCGGTGAGCAAGCCCGCCAACACGCATGACGAGGTGCTGGGCGCGTTCGACAACGGCACCACGTACGCCAAGGGCTCGGCCATCATCGACATGTTCGAGGCGTGGCTCGGTGAGGAGCGCATGCGCGACCTGCTGCGCGGCCACATCCGGAAGCACGCATGGGGCGCGACCACGTCGGAGGACTTCGCCGCCACGCTGTCGGACGCCGCGGGGCCGGACGTCGCGCGCGCCTTCCGCAGCTTCATTGACCAGCCGGGCGCGCCGCGCATCGCCGCCGAGCTGCAATGCCAGCCGGGCGCGCCCGCGAAGCTGAAATTCACCCAGGAGCGCTACGTCCCCGCGGGCTCCACCGCCAGCAAGGACCAGACGTGGACCATCCCGGTGTGCGTGCGCGCCGGCTCCGGCAAGACGTCCGAGCGCACATGCACGCTGCTCACCGGGACCACGAGCGAGCTGGCGCTGCCCGGTAAGAGCTGCCCGTCCTGGGTGCTGCTCAACGCGGGTGGCACCGGCTACTACCGCTCCGGCTACACGCCCGGGCAGCTCACCCGCGTGCTGGCCGCGCCCGAGGAGGCGCTGACGGTGCGCGAGCGCCTGACCCTGCTGTCCGACATGGAGGCCGGGGTGCGCCGGGGTGACCTGCCCTTGGGTGAGATCCTGCGCTACGTCCCCACCACGGCCAAGGCTGAACACCGCCTCATCCGGCAGCGCGGCGCCTGGCTCCTGAACTTCGTGCACGAGGAGCGGCTGTCCGACGATGAGCGCGCGCGCTATCGGCAGTGGGTCGCCGCGCTGTACGGCCCGCAGGCCCGCTCGCTGGGCTGGGAGCCCAAGCCCAGCGACGACGACGCGGTGAAGTCGCTGCGCCCCCACCTCCTGGCATTGGCGGCGCTGGGCGGCGAGGACCCGGCCCTGGTCCAGGAAGCGAACCGACTGGTGAAGGCGTGGCTGGCGGACCGGAAGTCCGTCCATCCAGAAGCCGTTCCCCTCGCGCTGAGGGTCGCGGCTCGGAACGGCGACAAGGCCCTCTTCGACACGCTGCTCGCTCGCGCCCGCGCCACCGAGGACCGGACCGAGCGCAGCCGTGTCTTCACCACCCTGGGCGCCTTCCGAGACCCGGCGCTCGTGCGCGAGGCGCTCGCGCTGGTGGTCGGCAGCGAGTTCGACGTGCGCGACACCCGGCCCATCCTCGCGGGGGCCATCACGACGCCGCGGACACGGGCGCTCGCCTGGACATTCTACCAGGAGCACTTCGACGCGCTCGCCAGCCGAATGCGCTCGGACGAAGTCGCCGGGCTCATTGGACTGGTGGGCACGCTGTGCGATGAGCAGACCGCCGCCGAAGCGGAGGCCTTCCTCACGCCCCGCACGGCGAAGCTGGAGAACGCGCCTCGCGCCCTCACCCGCGCCCTGGAGTCCATCCGCCTCTGCGCCGCGTCCAGCACGCTGAACGAGCAGAGCGTCAGGGACTTCCTGAAGAAGCCCCCCGCGCTGTCAGGCGCGCGCTGAGGGACTCCACGGCGGGCGAGGTGTCCCCCTGGCGCATCGCCTCGCCGGCCCGGAGTGCGTTAGACATGCACGCATGTTCGACGTCGCGCGCTACCTGGAGCGAATCGGCGTGGGGGCGGCGCAGTCCCTCGCGGGGCTGCACCGGGCCCACCTGGAGGCCGTGCCCTTCGAGAACCTGGACATCCACCTGAAGCGGCCCATCCGGCTCGACACGGACGCCTTCTTCGAGAAGGTCGTCGTCCAGCGGCGCGGCGGCTTCTGCTACGAGCTCAACGGCCTCTTCGCCCGGCTGCTGACGGCGCTGGGCCACCGGGTGACGCTGCTGTCCGCGGGCGTCGCCACGTCACCGGACGGCAGCGCCTACGGCCCCGACTTCGACCACCTGGCCCTCCAGGTGGAAGACGGCCAGGGACGCTGGTTGGCGGATGTCGGCTTCGGTGAGTGCTTCACCGAGCCCCTGCGCCTGGACACCCACGACGTCCAGGTGCGCGCCGGACGCGCCTACCGGCTCTCCCCGGCGGGTGACGACCTCATCCTCTGGAGTGAGAAGGCCGCGGGCTGGGAGGCCGAGTACCGCCTCTCCCTCGTGCCCCGCCAGCTCGCGGACTTCGAGGGCATGTGCCGCTACCACCAGACCTCCCCGGACTCCATCTTCACCCAGCGGCGGCTGTGCACCCGGGCGACGCCGGAGGGGCGCGTCACCGCCAAGGAGGGCACGCTCGTCCTGACCCGGAGCGGGGTTCGGACGGAGCTGCCTCTCGCCGACGAAGACGCCCTGCGGCGCGCGCTCGTCGAACACTTCGGCGTCATCCTCCCAGCTTCGACGTAAGGCGCACCTGTCCCCACCCCACCCCCCATCGTAGGATGGCGATGCAGGGAAGCCCTCGCAGGGTTCGCCTGTTCATCCGCGTCGACGCCCCTCCCCGGGGCTGGCGCCCCTCACCGTAGCCGCCCACCCAGGAGAACGGATGTCCCGCTTCACATTGCTGGCCGCAGTCTTCGTGCTCACCTGCCCGCTGTGGGCGCAGGCGAAGCCGGCCGCGGATGAGACCGCTCGCGTCCATGCGGCCGAGGCGATGAAGCAGGCCTCCTCCCCCCGAGGCGCCGCCAGCCTGCTGAAGATGCACGCGCTGGTGGACGAGGTGGAGGACCTCACGCCCCTGCTGAGCACCTACGCCTACGTGGCCTCCCGCCGCAGCTCCGACGCGAACACCCGCGCCACCGCGCAGATGCTCCTGCTGGACACCGAGCGCGCCCGGGGCCGGCTGGTGCGCGCCAACGAGGTGAAGCAGTGGCTGGGCTACGTGGGCGACTACTACGTCACCGGCGGCTTCGAGAACGAAGGCAAGGCCGGCTGTGACACCGACTTCGGCCCCGAGGCCGCCAACCTGGACCTGTCCGCCACCTACCCCGCGGCCAAGGGCGGCAACACCACCTGGCGCAAGCTGACGGCGAACACCGCGGATGGCTACATCGACCTGGCCACCGCCATCCGCCCCAACCGCGAGGCCGTGGCCTACGCCGTCACCTGGCTGGAGGCGCCCCAGGAGTCGCGCGTGTCGCTGGGCGTGGGCACGTCCGGCGCGTTCCGCCTGTGGGTGAACGGGCAGCTCGCCGCGAAGGAGGACCGCTACAACCTGCCGCGCCCGGACCAGTCCCGCGTGTCCGTGAAGCTGCGCAAGGGCCTCAACCGCGTGCTCGTGAAGGTGTGCCAGGAGTCAGGCCCACTGGGCTTCTACCTGCGCCAGGAGTCGTCCACCGTGCGCGCGACGCTGCCGGCGAAGGCGCCCGCCCTGGAGCGCGGCGCCGCGCCGCAGCCGCAGGCGCTGCCCACCCTCACCTCCGCCCTGCGGGCCCTGGTGGAGAAGCACCCGGATGACGCCGCGCTGCGCGGCGACTACGCCCGGGTGCTGAGCTTCTTCCGCGCCTACGACGAGCGCGAGCACACCGCCAGCGCCGAGGCCGCGCGCGCCGCGGAGGAAGCCCCCAAGGACGCCGGCCTCCAGTTGCTCGCCGCCCAGACGCAGCGGGATGACCTGAACGAGCGCCGCCGCTTCCTGGAAGCCGCCATCGCCGCCGACCCCGCCATGCCGGAGGCGCGGGTGGCGCTGGCCGACCACGAGCTGGACCGCGGCCATCCCGAGCGCGTACAGGCGCTGGTGGCGCCCGTGCTGGAGAAGACGCCGGATGACGTCAACGCGCGGCTGGTGCTGGCGCGCGCGCATGAGGCCCTGGGCGAGCGCCCCAAGGCCCACGCCCTGCGGGAGGAGACGTTCCGCCTGCAGCCCCGCGTGCCTCGCGCGGTGCGCGCCGCGGCGCAGGTGGCCCGGCAGCTCGACCGCGGCCGCGAGGCCATGGACCGGATGCGCGTGGTGCTGGCGCTGCGCTTCGACGACACCACCATGCGCCACATGCTCGCCACGATGCTGGCGGAGGCCGGACAGGTGGAGTCCGCCCAGCGCGAGTACGCGCAGCTGGTGAAGCTCAACCCCTTCGACAATGGCTCCCGCGTGCGGCTGGCGGAGCTGAAGGCCAGCAACGGCGCGGTGGAGGAGGCCGTCGCCCTCTTCGCCGAGGCCCGCGCGCTGTCCCCGGACGAGCCGGAGGTCTACGAGCGCGAGGGCCGCGCCCTGCTGGCCGCGGGCCGCCGCGAGCCCGCGCTGGCCTCGTTCGAGCGCTCCCTGGTGCTGCGCCCGCAGAACCCGGGCCTGAAGGAGGCCCTGCGCACCCTCAAGGGGGAGAGCACCGGCACCGGCATGCAGTACCTGGTGGACGCCCAGCCGCTGGCCAAGGAGGCGGATGCCTACGTCCACGAGGACGCCCTCTACCTGGTGGACAACACCTACGTGCGCGTCCAGCAGAGCGGCCTGTCCAGCCGCCTGCGCCAGACGGTGGTCAAGGTCTTCAACGCGCGCGGCGTGGACGCGTTCCGCACCGTCCCCGTCACCTATTCGCCGGACCGCCAGGAGGTGCGCGTGCTGCGCGCCCGCGTCATCAAGGCGGATGGCTCCGTGGTGGAGAGCTACGGTGAGAACGAGCGCAACATCAACGAGCCGTGGACGGGCATGTACTACGACGCCCGCGCCAAGATTCTCTCCTTCCCGTCGCTGGCGGCGGGCGACACGCTGGAGTTGACGTACCGCCTGGACGACACCGCGCAGGACAACCTCCTGTCGGACTACTGGGGTGACGTGGAGAGCGTTCAGGGCGTCTACCCGAAGGTGCGCTTCCAGTACCTGGTGGACATGCCGAAGGAGCGGCCCCTGTACTGGAACAAGAGCAAGCTGACCGGCGTGGCGAGCGCGCAGGAGCCGCTGGACGCCGGCCGCGTGCTGTACCGCTGGAACTCCCAGCACGTCGCCAAGGTGGTGCCAGAGCCCGGTATGCCTGGCTGGGCGGAGGTGGCGCAGAACCTCCACGTCTCCACCTACCAGACGTGGGACCAGGTGGGCCGCTACTGGTGGGGCCTGGTGCGCGACCAGCTCCAGCCCAACGCGGAGCTGCGGCAGACGGTGGACCAGGTGCTCCAGGGCGTGGACCGCAAGAATGAGCTGGCGGTGGTGCGCGCCATCTACAACTTCGTGGTGACGAACACGCGCTACGTGGCGCTGGAGTTCGGCATCCACGGCTTCAAGCCCTACCGCGTGGACCGGGTGCTGGCGCGCCGCTTCGGCGACTGCAAGGACAAGGCGAGCCTCATCCACTCCATGCTGCAAGTGGCGGGCGTGGAGAGCCGGCTGGTGCTGCTGCGCATGCGCAACCTGGGCGCCATTGGCGAAGAGCCCGCGAGCCTGGCGGCCTTCAACCACGCCATCGCCTACGTGCCCAAGTTCGACCTGTACCTGGACGGCACCGCGGAGTTCCACGGCGCCAACGAGCTGCCCAGCGCGGACCGGGTGGCCAACGTGCTGGTGGTGGAGCCCAACGGCAAGAGCACCTTCCTCACCACGCCGGAGGCGAAGGCGGCGGACAACACCACGCGCATGTCGCTGGACGTGACGCTCCGCGCGGACGGCGGCGCTGAAATCACCGGCGCCACCTCCGTGGGCGGGCAGCAGGCGCCGGACTACCGCCGCGCCTACCGGCCGGAGGCCACGCGCAAGTCCACCTTCGAGCGCGCCTGGGCGCAGAGCTTCCCCGGCCTCACGGTGCACGAGGTGAAGCTGAGCGACACCACGCGGCTGGATGACAACGTGGCGCTGGACTTCAAGATGAGCATCCCGCGCTACTCGGAGGTGCTGCCTGGCGGCATGCGCTTCTTGCCCTTCGGCACCGGGCGCACCTACCAGCAGGCCTATGCGTCGCTGGCCCAGCGCCGCTTTGATTTGGTGATGTCCAGCCCGTGGACCAACGGCTTCCTCCTGCGCTACGCGCTGCCCGCCGGCTGGACGGTGGCGGAGCTGCCCCAGGCGGTGGAGGAGACGACGAAGTTCGGCCACCTCAAGCTGAGCTACCGCCTGGAGGGCGGCAAGCTGGTGGCCGAGGGCGAGGTGGCCCTCACCACCGCGCGCGTGTCCGCGGACGACTACCCCGCGTTCCGTGAGTTCCTCGGCCGCGTGGACCGCGCCTTCGGCCGCCGGGTGTTCGTCCAGAACGCGGCCAACCGCACCGCGTCCTCGACGCCGTAGCGAACCCTGGGCGGGCTCCTGGAGCGGCTACGGCTCCAGCAGCCCCGCCAGCAGCGCGCGGACCTCGGTCGGGCCCTTCACCCGGAACGCCGCGCGCGTGGGCTTGTTGCCCGCGTGGATGGTGAGCCCGCCGGGCGGGATGGACGCGAAGAGGTCCTCGTCCGTGCGGTCATCGCCAATGGCCACCACGAGGGCGCCGGGCGCCGCGCCCTTCGTGGCCTCGCCCACCACGCGGCCCTTGTGCACCCCCTGTGGACGAATCTCCACCACCTTGTCCCCGGGGAGGATGTCCATGGACTGCCCGGCGAACTTCTCCGCCAGGTACAGCCGCAGCTCGCGGGACTGGATGGCGCCGAACTCCGCGTCCACCAGGCGGTAGTGCCACGCCAGCGACGCCGTCTTCTCCTCCACGAAGGAGCCCGGCACGCGCGCGGAGAAGGTCTCCAGTTCGGGCCGCACGCGCTCCTTCCAGTCGAACGTCACGCCCTCCAGCATCCGCCACGTCTCACCTGGCGCCGGGCGGGACCACAGGCCGTGCTCGGCATACAGGCCCATGGCCAGGTCGCCCAGCCACTCCTCCAGCGTCTCCTTGGGTCGGCCGCTGACGATGCTCACCGAGATTCCGGGCTGCGCCACCAGCTTCGCCAGCAGCGCCTTCAGCGCCGCATCCGGCGCGGCCAGCTCCGGCCGGGGCGCGTAGCCCACCAGCGTCCCGTCGTAGTCCAGGAGCAGTTGCAGCCGCTCTGCCTGCTTCATCTGCGCCAGCGCCTCGGGCGCGCCCGCCTCCGCGCGCACGGCCACCGCGGGCAGCGACTGGAGCCGGTCCAGGAAGGACGACGTCCACCAGTGCACGTCCCGCGACTTCACCTGCTTTCGCAGCGTGTGCATGCGCGTGCGGCGCTCCTCCTCCGCCATCCCCAGCGCCTTCTCGATGGCGTCCGCCATGGCGTCCACGTCATAGGGGTTGACGATGAGCGCGCCCCCCAGCTCCGCCGCGGCGCCCGCGAACTCGCTGAGCACCAGCACGCCGTCGTCATCCGGACGCGCCGCGCAGAACTCCTTCGCCACCAGGTTCATCCCGTCCCGCACCGGCGTGACGAGCATCACGTCCGCGCCCCGGTACAGTCCCACGAGCTGCCGTTCGTTGAACGAGCGGTAGAGGTAGTGCACCGGCACGTTGTGCACCGTGCCGTACAGCCCGTTGATGCGCCCCACCAGCTCGTTCACCAACTCGCGGTAGTTGGCGTACGCCTCCACCTGGGTCCGGCTGGGCACCGCGACCTGGATGAAGCGCAGGCGGCTACGCCACGCGGGCGTTCGCTCCAGCACGCGCTGCACCGCCAGGAGGCGCCGCGGAATGCCCTTGGTGTAGTCCAGCCGGTCGATGCCCAGCAGGATGCGCTGTCCTTCGGAGGACCGGCGCAGGTTCACCACCTCCTCCAGCATGCCGGGCTCGCTCGCGATGGACTCGAAGGCCTGCGCGTCGATGCCCATGGGGAAGGCACCCACGCGCACTTCGCGCCCCTCCCAGATGACGCGGTCGATGTCCGTGTCCAGCCCGAGGTGCCGCAGCAGCGCTCCGGAGAAGTGCCGCACGTAGTTCACCGTGTGGAAGCCGATGAGGTCCGCGCCCAGCAGCCCCTTCAGCAGCTCGCGCCGGCGCGGCAGCGTGCTGAAGATCTCCGACGACGGGAAGGGGATGTGGTGGAAGTAGCCGATGCGCGCGCCGGGCAGCCGCTGGCGCAGCATCCCGGGCACCAGCATGAGCTGGTAATCATGGACCCAGATGGTGTCCCCGGGCTCGTAGTGCTTCGCCACCAGGTCCGCGAAGCGCTCGTTGACCTTCCGGTACACCTCCCAATCGCGGTCCTGGCGCGGGATGCGCTCCAGCATGTAGTGGCACAGCGGCCACAGGACGCGGTTGGAATAGCCTTCGTAGTAGCGGCTCACCTCGCTGGCGGACAGCGTCAGCGGCACGCAGCGCTGCTCCGCGAGCTGGGCGTCCACGCGGGCGCGCTGGTTTTCCGTCAGGCGGGAGACATCCCCGGGCCAGCCAAGCCACAGCCCTCCCGAGCGTTCGTGGGGACGGCGAAGGCCAGTGGCCAGGCCCCCCGCGCTGCGGACCACGGAGACAGTGTCCTTCTCCACCTTGACGGTGACAGGAAGCCGATTCGAGACGAGTAGGAGTCGGGACATAGGCCCCTCCTGCATTAGTCACTCTGGACCGGAATGACCATGGTCGAATCGAGCTTCATGCCAGATGGTGGACCCTCGTGTCGGGTGGCCATCGGTGCCCAGCCCAGGCGGGACAGCAACGCGGGCTGCCGGCCCGGCTTCCACACGAAGGCATCCAGCACATAGTGCGTGGCCTGCGGCAGCGCGAGCAGCGGCACCACGAGCGACAGCACGTCCGGCGGCAACGTCACGGGGCTCTCGCCGAAGAGCGCGCCGTGCTCCCGCCACACGGCCTGGTCCCACAGGAACTCCTCCGCCAGGGCCAACGCCACCAGGAACAGCAGGAAGCCCGGCAGCCCCGCGCGCAGCAGCGCCGCGCCCGCGCCGTAGCCACCTTCCTCCAGGCGTCCCCGCGCATAGCGGAAGAGCAGCGCGAAGTACGGCACGCCGTGCAGCACCACGTTCATCACGGTGAAGGTGAAGTCGTCCCGCGCGATGACGATGCCGCCGAACCACGCCACCCACGTCGCCACCACCAGCAGCACCTTGCCCGCCTGCACGCCCTCGCCGCGCACCACGCGCGCGACCTGGAAGCCGGCCCACGCGACGAGCACCCCCGCGTGGAGCCCCAGCCCCACGGTGCCCGCCCAGGACGGCAGGCCGGACAGGAAGTCCCCCGGCACGAACCACCAGAAGTCGCGCGGCAGGTTCGCGTGCCACCAGACGACGGGGCCCAGCGTGGCGGCATAGACGGCGGCGGCATCCAGGCGCCGCTCCAGCGGGGAGACGCGCGCCTTGCGTCCGTACAGCGCCACCCAGCCGTACTGCTGCCGCACGAAGTGGCTGAGCGCGACATAGGCGAACAGCGTCCAGAACGCGCCCGGCGACACCAGGTACGCGAGCACTCCCGCCACGTAGGCGGCCAGCGGCGCGCCCAGGTAGAGCCCGGGACGGGCCCGCAGCTCGTCCGGGTCCAGGTAGGTGCGAAAGAGCGTGGACCAGACGTGAGCCACGTCCACGCAGACGACGAAGAGCAGCCAGGCCCACAGCGGCGTGCCGCCCGCCACGCCGAGCCAGGGCGCCGCGAGCACGAAAGCCACGGAGACGAGCGCGCTGCCAGCGAAGACGGACAGGTCCACTCCCGGACTGAACAGCCAGCCCTGGGAGGGCGCGAGAAGACGAAGCATCGGAGCCGCGCAGCCTACCAGAGTCTCCGCGCCAGGGACTCGGCACCGGGCCCGCTTCCGGATGCGGTATGAACCGTCCCATGCACGCCGCAGCGCCCACAGAGGCCCGTACGCACGGTGACAGGGTGGGCTTTGCCGCGGACCTTCCGCTGCCGCCTGCTCGCTTCCGGCGACGGCTGCTGGCGGTGATGCTGCTCGCGAGCTGGGTGCCGCTGGTGCTGCTCGGCGTGCTGGTACAGGCCGCGCTGGAGCGGGTGCTGTCGGTGTCCATCGCCCCGGTGGAGGGCGTGCTGGAGGAGGTCGCCTCGGAGCTCACGCGGCGCGAGTTGCCGCAGGACTCGCTCAACGAGGCGCGGCTCAACCTCGCGCAGGCGGAGCTGGCGCGGCGCGCCCTGGTGCGCCGCGTGCCCGCCTTCATCACCGCGCTGGTGCTCGTGTCGGGCGCGGCGCTGACGGTGGCCTCGGTGCTGCTCGGGCGGGCCCTCACGCGCCCGGTGCGCACGCTCACGGAAGGCATGTGGGCCTATGCGCGCGGCGACCTCTCCGTGCGGCTCGCCGCGCCCGAGCCTCCACGCGACGAGCTGCAATTCCTCCTGGGCCAGTTCAACCGCATGGGCCAGGAGCTGCTGTCGCAGCGCGAGCGCCTCAAGTCCGCTGAACAGATTGCCGCCTGGCAGGACGTGGCCCGCGCGCTCGCCCACGAGCTGAAGAACCCCCTCACCGCAATGAAGTTGTCGCTCGCGCGTCTGCACCGGACGGATGCGTCCACGCCCCACGACACCACCCGCATCACCGAGGCCGTGGCCCTCCTCCAGGAGGAGGTGGACCTGCTGATGCGGATGACCCAGAGCTTCTCCACCTTCGCGCGCCTGCCCGCGCCGCGCTTCCAGGACGTGCCCCTGCGCCCGCTGTTGGCCGAGGTGTGCACCCTGTACGCGGGCACGTCCCCCGTGCCCGTGGAGCTTCGCCCTGGCGAAGAGGCCACGCTGCGCGCGGACCCGGATGGCCTGCGCCGCCTCTTCGGCAACCTGGTGAAGAACGCCACCGAGGCCTCCTCCGCCAACACCGCGCCGGTCCACGTCACGCTGGAGTCGCCGCGGCCGGGCACCGTGCGCGTCACCGTGGCGGATGGGGGCAGCGGCGTCCCCTCCGTCCTCGAGGGCCCGGCCCTCACGCGCGGCCTCTTCAGCACCAAGCCCGGCGGCAGTGGCCTGGGCCTGCCCATCTCCCAGAAAATCGTCCACGAGCACGGCGGCAACCTGCGCCTGGAGCCCGCGCCTGGAGGCGGTACGCTCGCGCGCGTGGAATTGCCCCTCACCCCGCCTCCGCCCACATGAAGCCCGGCCCTCGCATCCTCATCGTCGATGACGACTCTGGCGTCCTCCGGGCCCTGCGCGGACTGCTGAGCGACGAGGGCTTCACGCCCGTGGAGGCCTGCTCCGCCGCGGAGGCCTCCCGGCTGCTCGAAGCGCCCGAAGGGCCCCCGGCGATGATGCTGCTCGACCTGCGCATGCCGGGCGAGACGGGCCTGGAGCTGCTCGCGCGCCTGCCCCGGCCCTTCCCCGCGCCCGTGGTGGTGCTGTCCGGCGAGGCGTCTCCCGCCGAGGCCGTGCAGGCGCTGCGGCTGGGCGCGACGGACTTCGTGGAGAAGCCGCCCTCCCCCGAGCGGCTGCTCACCGCCGTGCGAAACGCACTGGCGCTGGGCTCGCTCCAGGAAGAGCGGGAGCGGCTGCTGGACGCGCTGGCCCGCCCCGGCCACCTGGTGGGTGACAGCCCCGGCATGGCGTCACTGCGCCAGCTCATCGCGCGCGTGGGCCCCAGCGACACCGCCATCCTCATCACCGGCGAGACGGGCACGGGCAAGGAGCGCGTCGCGCGGGCGCTGCACCTCGCGTCGGGACGCAAGGGCCGGCTCGTCGCCGTCAACTGCGCGGCCATTCCCTCCACCCTGCTGGAGAGCGAGCTGTTCGGCCACGAGAAGGGCGCCTTCACCGGCGCGCTGTCGCGGCGCGCGGGCCGCATCGAACAGGCGCACGGCGGCACGCTGTTCCTCGACGAGCTGGGCGACATGCCGCTGGAGCTCCAGGCCAAGCTGCTGCGCGTCCTGGAGACGAAGGAAGTGGAGCGGCTGGGCGGCAGCCTGCCCGTGCCGGTGGACGCGCGCGTCGTCGCGGCCACGCACCAGGACCTCGCCCGCGCGGTGAAGGAGGGCCGCTTCCGACAGGACCTCTACTTCCGCCTCAACGTGATGCCGCTCCAGGTGCCCCCCCTGCGCGAGCGGCCGGAGGACCTGCTCCCCCTGGCGCGCGCCTTCGCGGCGGAGTTCGCGGGGCCACAGGTGCCACTGGTGCTCGCGCCCGGCGCGGAGACCTCGCTGCGCGCCTATGCGTGGCCGGGCAACGTGCGCGAGCTGCGCAACCTCATCGAGCGCCTCAACCTGCTCCGGGGCGAGGGTCCGCTCACAATCGGTCCGGAGCTCGTCTCCGCGCCGCAAGCCGCCGCCGCGGCCAGCCGCCCCTCACTGGGACAGAAGAGCTACCGCGAGCACGTGGAGGACTTCGAGCGCGAGCTCATCCGCGCGGCGCTCCAGGAAGGCGAGAGCATCGCCGGGGCCGCGCGGCTGCTGCAGGTCGACCGGGGCAACCTCTACCGGCGCATCAAGGCGCTCGGACTCCCCGTCACCTGAAGTCACGCCAAGGGCGCGACGCAGCCCCTCATCCGGAACAACAGCGCTGACGACCTCAGCGGTCCTTCATATGGTGAGCCGGTGCGCGTCTACGTGCGTCCCCGCCAGTCCCCGGTGAACGCCTCATGCGTAATGTCGCTGCCCGCTTCGACCGGCTCGCGAAGGAGTGGGGAGCACACTGCGCCGAGCACCGCGAGGCGTCCAACCCGTACGCCTTCCTGAACCACCCCGCCTTCGAGGCGCTCGTGGCGTTGGGACGTCCCGCCGTGCCCCTGATTTTCGAGCGCTACCGCGAAGGCAGCCTCTTCTGGGGCGCCGCCCTGCGCCGCATCACCGGCATCAGCACGTTCGGGGATGGCGTCGTGGGGAAGCTCGACGCCACCCGGCGTGACTGGCTGTCGTGGTGGGAGACGCACCAGGCCGAGTACACCGGCCGCGACTCCTGAAGGCGGCTCGGCCCGGCAGCAATCTTCGCCGGATGCTGCTGGGACGGAGGCACGCCGTGTCGAGGCCGCGTGCAATCGCCGCGCGCGATGTCAGTATCACATCACGGATTCACATCCGGATGTGTCCCTGACATCGACGCGGCTGCCCGGTCCTCGTCCTTTCGAGCACTTGCCCAGAGCCTTTGGCTGGAACGGCGCGTGCTCTCCCTGCGTGCATGAACCGCTTCGCTCTCCTCGTTTGCTTCTTCACCGCCACCGCGCTCGCCCAGCCCACGCTGCCGGCGACCGGGGCATCCACGGCCACGGCGGAAGTGCCCCACACCGCCGCCTCGCAGCCCTCCACGCAGGATGAAGCGCGGCCCGCTGCCCCACCCTCCACATCGAGAGCCACGCCGGATGTAGAGAAGCCCGCCGCGTCGCCCTCCACCAACGCTCAGGTGACGCCGCGCGACGTGCGCCCCGCGAAGGCCCAGGAGACGCGGGACGACGCGCGAACCTCCGCCGCACAGGGCCGCTCGTCGCGCGCGACCCAGGTCGGCACGGAGTCCCGCGAGGAGCAACGGAACGCTTGCCCCGACGACTTCGATGACGCGGAGGAAAATCCGGACGAGCGCGGCGTGCTGTCCCCCCTCCAGCTCACCGTGGACGGGCGCCCGCTCACGCCCGGTCGCATCGAGCTGCATGGGCTCCACTGGCTGACGGAGGCGCAGGTGCGGACCTACATCGGAGCGCCTCCCGCGGACGCGCAGGACGTGCTGGGCGGGAACGAGCTCCACCTGTTCCTCCGGCGGCTCGCTCGCTCGGGGTTGTTCGCCCGCGTGGAGCCGCGCGTGCGCGTGGCCGAGGCGCCTCAACCCGCGGTCCTCGAAGTCCACCTGGAGGAGAACCCCGTCGTCTCCGCCGTGGAGGTGAACGGGCTCCAGGACCTGCAGTCCACCGAGATTCTCGAGGAGCTGCTCCGGCTCCCGTACCGGTTCCCCACCAAGGACGAGAACGAAGACGAAGAGTCCTTCACCGCCACGCTGCGCGTGGACTCGCGGCGCGGCACGCTCTCCATCGTCCGTCCCTGCCCGCCGCGATACCCGCCCCGTGACTGGGTGGGCCGGCTGGAGCGCGGCACGCTGCACCCCGGCATCCTCCTGGGCGGCGTGGCCCACGGCCTGGAGCGCACGCTCAAGCGCCTGCGTGACGACGGCTACATGCTCGCGAGCCTGTCCGCGGTGTGGTCGCCGGACGGCAAGCTGGTGGTGACGGTGGATGAAGGCCGGCTCGAGTCCGTCGAGGTGCGCGGCGTGGACGCCGACATCGCCGCGCGTGTCCAGGACGCGCTGGATCTGCGGCCCGGCACCGTGTTCCTCCGCAGTGACGCGAAGCGCGCCGTGCAGCGGCTGACCTCGCGGCTCCCCTTCCTGGAGCCCGCGGACGTGGAGGACTCCGACGGCCCGCGTTCCCAGCGCGCCCACATCATCGAGACGCGCGCGCCGGACGGCACCCGCGCCTACCACACGCAGGAAGCACCGCGCGCGAAGCCGCGCCACCGGGAGCAGGTGGAGTTCGAGCTGAACTGGAGGCAGTTCGCCGACTGGTGGGACGAAGTGGACTCTGCCGACAGCATCACCCTCGAGGGCAAGAAGCTGGTGGTGCACCTGCGCACGCGGCGGCCGGACTTCGACGTGGACCTGCTTCCGATGCACACGCAGGTGACGGGCTTCTCGCCGGGCCTGTCGGGGCGACTGCGCCTCTGGGATGCGAAGGACCGCGCGCACCTCACCGTGGACGCCGCGCTCACCATCCCGCTGCGGTGGGGTGGCCAGTATCTGCCGGATGACCCGGAGGGCACGCAGCGCCAGCGGCGACTCAACATGCTCGGCGGGGCGAAGCTCCAGGTGCCGCGGGTGGGGCTCGCGGAGCTGGGCGCGCAGGTCTACGACTTCACCGACACGCTGGACCGGTGGCGGATGGGCGACATCGACTCGTCGCTCTACTCGGCCCTCATCAACCGGCCGGACCGCGACTACTTCCGCCGCAAGGGCCTCACGGCCTTCGCCACCTGGCGCTGGGCGGACGACTGGCTCGCGGGCGTCGAGTACCGCAGCGACCGCTACGAGTCGATGCGCAGCTTCACGCCGCCCTTCTCCCTGTTCCGGAACGACTCCGCCCCCTTCCCCAACGCGCCCGTCACCCAGGGCCGCTTCGACTCCGTGGTGGTGCGCATGGAGTACGCCAGCAACGTGCCCGCCGCCGCGTCCGTGGGCTCGCTGTTCCGCACGCCGGAGACGTCGCTCTTCGACCGGGATGGCGACTGGGAGAGCCGCGCCTCGCTCCGGGGACTGCTCACGCTGGAGGTGGGCAACGGTCCGGGGAGCGCGGGCGGTGACGCGCGCTTCTGGAAGCTGGTGAGCGACCTCGCGCTGGAGGTGCCCACCGGCTGGGACACCGGCCTGTCGCTGCGCGTGCGCACCGCGGGTGGCCACCACCTGCCCGAACAGAAGCGCGAGGCGCTGGGTGGATGGACGGCGCTGCGCGGCTTCGGCTTCAAGGAATACCGCGGCGACGTGTCCGTGCTCACCAGCGCGGAGTACCGATGGAGCGCCCTGGGCGTCTTCGCGGACCTGGGCACGGTGCGGGCGGATGACGCCTGGACGGATGCGCGGCTCGGCCTGGGCGCCAGCCTCCACTTCGGCGACAACGTGCGGATGGACGTCGCGTGGCGCACGGATGAGCGGGCCACCGCCACGCCCGAGGCGCGGCTGCTCTTCCAGCGGACCTTCTAAGGACGCATGGACGGGTCACGCCAACACATGGGACGCGGGCTCGGCATGGCGCTCATCGCCGTGGCGAGCCTGCACGCCCCCACGGCCCATGCGGAGGAGCCGCGCACCACCTGCACCGCCACCTTGTCCGGACGGCGCGTCATGGTCCGCTCCGAAGCCTTCGACTTCGTCTCGCCCGAGTTGGACCGGCTGGTGCGGCTGGGCATGGCGGGGAGGCTGGAGGTGGAGCTGACGCTCTGGCAGCGCAACGCCGTCTGGTTCGACGCACGAATGGACACCGCCCGGCTGACGCAGGTGCTCGCCTTCTCCAAGGGCGCCTACGTACTGGATGGACGTCCCCTGCCGGAAGGTCCGTCCTCACTGACGCTGGAGCGCGTGGCGTGGACCCTGGAACAGAGGCCAGAGCCAACCGCGCGCCATGAAGTGCGCATCAGCGTCCGCCTGCACGTCGTGACGGCCGCCAGCCTGGGCCGGGTGGCCGCGTGGCTCACGCAGGGAGAGCAGGCGCCTGGCGAGGAAGGCAACACCCTCACGGGCACCGTGCTGCTGCGCTCGGTGGCCGAGGACCTCGCCCGCGTCGCCAACGCGCGCTGTGACGTCACCCGGCCACCCTGAGTCAGGCCACCACGCATGCGCTCATTGCCGCGCCATGGCCGTGCTCACTTCCGTTTCGGCGTCGTGGACGTGCTCGCCCGACACGTCCACCACCACCTCCGTCAGCGTCCCGCCCTTGAACGCGAAGGGCGGCTGGTACCGCGGACTCACCGAGGAGTTCTCATCGCGGCCACACGTCAGTCCTTCGCCCAGGCTGATGAGCAGCGGCATCGTCTCAGAGATGTCGCGCTGGGCCACCAGGTCACCATTGATGAAGAGGCGTCCCCGGCCCGGCGCGCCCCGGCCCGCGGGCAGGTCGGGCGTGCCCGTGGGCTGGAACTCGAAGCGCAGCTCCGCGTGGCCTTTCGGCACCTCCGCGGAGGACTCCAGGTGGAACTCCTTCTCGCCCACGAAGTTGTAGACGTAGTGCAGCTTGCCATCCTTGACGAAGAGCGAGTACCCGCCTGTCAATCCCCCGTGGCAGAGCAGCACGCCCTCCGCGCCGTCCTCCACCTCCACGCGCGCGGTGATGGCGTGGGCGCGGTTGAGGACATGCACCGCCACGTTCTCCGGCGCGGGCGAGGTATGGGGCCGGTAGACGTAGCGCTCCCGCTCCCGCGAAAGCTGCGGGCGCTCCACGGCGAAGAGCTCACGAGACGGCGTCACCAGTGGGAGCACGTCGTACCGGCCCGCCTCGACGTACCAGCGGGCAATCATCTCGATGAGCTTGTCGCGCTCCCCAGCGGCCACGTCCCGAGTCTCCGAGCAGTCCTCCGCCACGTGGTACAACTCCCAGCCCTCCGTATCGAACTCGCGCAGCCTGGCCTCGGTGAGCTTCAGCATGCCGAACGGCTCCTTCGACTCCGTGAAGGACGGCCCGGGGAACGGACACACCGCCCGCCACCCGTCGTGGTACAGGGCCCGGTGGCTGAACATCTCGAAGTACTGCGTGTGGTGCCGGCTCTCCGCGTCCGCGTCGTGGAAGGAGTCCTTGAAGCTGACGCCTTCGATGGGTGACTGCGTGACGCCGCGGAGCTCCGTGGGTGGTTCGATGCCCAGGCAATCCAGCACCGTGGGCACCATGTCGATGGCGTGGCAGTACTGCGAGCGAAGCTCGCCCCGCGCCTGGATGCCTCGGGGCCAGTGGACGATGAAGGGGTCCGTGGTGCCGCCCCGATACGTCTCGCGCTTCCACCGCTTGAAGGGCGTGTTGCCCGCCCAGGCCCAGCCCCAGGGATAGTGGTTGAAGTGGCGCGGGCCTCCCAGGTCGTCCAGCGCGGCCAGGTTCTGCTCCAGCGACTCCGGCGTGTTGTTGAAGAACTTCAGCTCGTTGACGGAGCCATGCAGGCCGCCCTCCGGGCTGGCGCCATTGTCGGAGATGACCATGATGAGCGTGTTCTCCAGCTCCCCGCTCGCCTCCAGCGACTGGATGAGCCGGCCGATGTGGTGGTCCGTGTGCTCCAGGAAGCCCGCGAACACCTCCATCATCCGCGCGTAGAGCCGCCGCTCCTCCGCAGACAGGCTGTCCCAGTCCTGCACGTCCGGGTCATGGCGCGACAACTGGGTGCCCGGCGGCAGCACGCCTGTCTCGAGCTGACGCTGGAAGACCTTCTCGCGGTAGGCATCCCAGCCGTCGTCGAACTGCCCCTTGTACCGGTCCGCCCATTCCCGGGGGACATGGTGGGGCGCGTGCATGGCGCCGGTGCAGAAATAGAGGAAGAAGGGCTTGTCGGGCGCCACCTGCTTCGCGTCGGCGACGAAGCCGATGGCGCGGTCCACCAGGTCCTCCGTCAAATGGTAGCCCTCCTCCGGAGTCTTGGGCGGACGGACCTGATGATTGTCGTGAACGAGGTCCGGGTAGTACTGGTGCGTGTCTCCGCCGAGGAAGCCGTAGTACCGCTCGAAGCCGCGGCCCAGGGGCCAGCGCGAGTAGGGCCCCGCGGCGCTCGTCTGCTCCGCGGGCGTGAGGTGCCACTTGCCCACGCAGTAGGTGCTGTAGCCGTGCCCGGCCAGCATCTCCGAGAGGAAGCCGTTCTCGAAGGGGATGGAGCCGTTGCGGCCGGGATAGCCCACGGAGATTTCGGTGATGGCCGCCATGCCATTGGAGTGGTGGTTGCGGCCGGTGAGGATGCACGAGCGCGTGGGCGAACAGAGCGCGGTGGTGTGCATGTTGTTGTAGCGCAGCCCGCCCTCCGCCAGCCGGTCCAGGTTCGGCGTGCGGATGGGCGAGCCATAGCAGCCGAGCTGACCGAAGCCGGTGTCGTCCAGGACGATGAAGAGGACGTTGGGTGCCCCCGGCTTCGCGCGCAGCGGCGCGGGCCAGGCAGGCGAGGACGCTTCATCCGTCCTGCCGATGACACCGGGGAACGCGGTTCCAGGTGGGTATTCCTTGAGCGACATGGTGCGGCCTCCAAGAGGACGCGCGGGAACGAACGTGCCGCGGGGCCTCGTGGAGGGAGATGCACATGCGACCCGACAATGCCCCCTGTCCTCCAGGCGGAGGCGGGCAGACGGGGCACCACCTGCCGGAGGCGTCCGGCAGGTGCACACCGGCGGCTAAAGCCAGCTCACCTCACGCCGGCCCAGCTCCGCCAGCACGCGCTCCGCGGCCCGCACGCCGAACCAGTTCGCCTCCTCGAAGAGGCCCATGCCGCCCAGGTCCGAGTGCGCGAAGTGCAGCGAGCGCCCCAGGCTCTCCCCCGCGGCCTGCTTCGCCTGGCCCCACATGAAGCCCGGCGTAGGCCGCACCATGGCGTGGCCCCAGCGCTGGACTTCCAGCCGCTGCGCCTGCCCGGCGATGCCCGGGTGCGCTGGCAGCATGTCCGCCATCACCAGGGCTTCCCAGTCCGCGTAGCTGGCCGACAGCGCCTTCTCCCGCTCGGCCTTCACGTCCGCGCCGTCCATGGGCAGGTACCAGGTGAGCACCGTGGGGCCCTGCTCGTCCTGGCGCAGCGTCTGGTGCGTGGCCACCACGTAGCCCAGGCTGCGGCTCTCATAGAAGACGTTGTCCCAGGCCAACGGGAAGCCCCGCGAGCGCGGCGGCGACGACAACGTCAGGTTCGCCACCACCCACGGCCCATACGTGAAGTCCTTCAGCCACGCCGGCCGCTCCCGCCGCCACGGCGCCACCACGTGCGCCGCGATGAAGCGCGGGCACGCCAGCACCACCTGCCGCGCCAGGAAGGCCCGGGGCTTGCCCGTGCCCGCCTCCAGCGCGTCCACGCGGCAGCCGCCCTCCACGGGCTCCACGGTGTGCACCAGCACGTTGCGCTCCACCGCGCCGTTCGGCAGCGCCGACACCAGCTGCCGCACCAGCCGGCCGTTGCCTTCGGGCCAGCTCAGGTAGCCCTCGCTGCGCTCCCCATTCCCGTCCTGCCGCGCGGTGAAGTACCAGATGCCGGCCCAGGCGGAGACATGCTCGGCGGTGGTGCCGAAGTCGTCCCGGCACGCGTAGTCCACCACCCACTTCAGCCGCGCCGAACGGAAGCCCTCGCGCGCCATCCAGGCCGCCATGCTCAGCGCGTCCAGCGCCGTCCACTCCGCGTCGTCACTGGACAGGCCGGAAGGCACCGCGAAGGCCCTGCGCCCCTTCGCGTCTCGCGCGGAGGCGAAGCCGTTCATCCGCGCCTCGAAGCGCCGCAGCTCCTCCAGGTCCTCCGCGCTGGCGCCCGCGTGAAGGTAGAGCCCTTCGTACCAGTGCCCCCGGTAGAAGAAGCGCTCCTCCGGCTCGTGGATGAGCAACGACTCCTCGAAGCGCGGCCGGCCCGCATCATCCACGTCGGAGACGGCGCCCATCTCCCGCAGCAACCGGACGACGGGGCCTTGGTCCTCCAGCGGCGCAGGCAGGTAGTGCGCGCCCCACGGGTAGGCGGAGGTGCCGTTGTGCCCGGAGCGAGACGTGCCTCCCGGCTCCGCCTCCAGCTCCAGCACGCGCACGCCGCGCACGCCCGCGCCCGCCAGGCGCCAGGCCGCGGACAGGCCCGCCACGCCGGCGCCCACCACCAGCACCTCCACGGGCTCCACGAGGTCCGCGCGCGGCAGCGGCCCACCGCGAAGCCGGTGCCCCAGCTCCACGGACTGGTCCACCACCGCGCCGGGGACACGCGCCCTCGGCCCTGACTTCCGGCACGCGCTGGCCGCCACCGCGGAACCGAGGAACGCGGCGACCAGCTCCCGCCGCGTCAGTTCCACCGCTGCCACTCCGCCTCGTAGTAGTGCACCAGCACCTGATTGTTCAGCCGGTTCACCTCCGCGGGCAACGGCCCCATGTCCGGAGGGAACTGGGTGAGCGACGCCATCGTCGCGTCATCCAGGAAGAGCAGCCCTTCGGGCAGCGGCCGGCGCCGGGAGGGCGCCTCGTGCGCGATCAGCACATATCCCCACTCACCAAACGACGGCACCAGCGCGTGGTACGGCTCCGTCCAGAAGCCCGCGGCCTTGAGCGTCGTCTCCACACACCAGAAGGAGCGCCGGGCGAACAGCGGGCTGGTGCTCTGAACCACCCCCACGCCGTCTGGCGCGATGCGCCTCTTGAGCAGCTTGTAGAAGCCCGTGGTGTACAGCTTCCCCAGCGCGAAGTTGTTCGGGTCCGGGAAGTCCACCACCACCACGTCGTACCGCGCGCCGCCCTCCGTGAGGAACTGCATCGCGTCCCCGTTGACCACCCGCACCCGCGGGTCCGTCAGCGCATAGCGGTTCAGCTTCGCCAGCTCCCCGTAGTTCGTCGCCAGCCTGGTAATCGCCGGGTCCAGGTCCACCAGCGTGACGGAGCGGACCTCCGGGTAGCGCAGCACCTCCCGCGCGGCCAGGCCGTCCCCACCGCCCAGGATGAGCACGTTCTCCACCTTGCCCGCGCGCACCATGGCCGGGTGCACCAGGGACTCGTGGTAGCGGTACTCGTCCAGGCTGGCGAACTGGAGGTTACCGTTGAGGAACAGCGAGAAGCCCCGCTTGCCGCGCGTGAGGATGATGCGCTGGTACGGAGAGCTGGACGCGTGGACCACCTCGTCCGCGTAGAGCTGGTCCTCATAGAAGGTGGTGAGCCGGTCCCCCATGACGAAGCCCACCAGCAGCAGCACCGTCAGCCCCACCGCCTTGACGCGCAGCCGCAGCGGGTTGCCAAGCAGCGGCGCCAAAAGCCAGGTGCTCCACAGCGCCACCGCCGCGTTCAGCACGCCGAACAGCAGGGACGTGCGCACCAGCCCCAGCTTCGGCACCAGCAGCAGCGGGAAGGCCACGCTGGCCGCGAGCGCGCCCACGTAGTCCAGCGACAGCACCTGGCTTATCAGGTCCTTGAACTTGAGCTGGTCCTTCAGGATGCGCAGCAGGAGGGGAATCTCCATGCCCACCAGCGCGCCAATGGCAATCACGCTGCCGTACAGCGCCACCTGGAACAGGTCCGTCAGCGTGAAGGTGAGGAACAACATCGGCGCGCAGAGGCCGCCCAGCAGCGCCACCGCCAGCTCCACCTCCACGAAGCGCTGCGCCACCCCGCGCTCGATGTAGCGCGACAGGTAGCTGCCAATGCCCATGGCGAACAGGTAGCCGCCAATGACGGTGGAGAACTGGGTGATGGAGTCGCCGAGCAGGTAGCTCGCGAGCGCCCCGACGACGAGCTCATAGACGAGCCCGCACGTCGCGATGACGATGACGGTGATGTACAGCAGCGTCTTGTTCACGGCGTCACTTCACTTCGTACAGGTTTGGGCGCGCGGTGCGCGCGCCCTCATCCGCTGATGGCCGCGGCCACGATGATGGCCAGGCCGATGATGAAGGACCCGATGACGATGCCCACCGCCGTGTTCTGGTCGGCCTCCAGCTCCTTGTGCACGTCAAAGGGCATGATGAGGCGGATGACGTAGAAGCCCGCCACGAACACCGCCAAGCCAATGAGCGAGTAGATGATGCTCGCCAGCACACCCTGAACGCTGACCACCACGCCAAGTAACAACATCACTTCCCTCCCATGTAGCCGCCAGTCCACAGCAGGACGCCGCCCGGCCCACGCCGCACGTTGCCCGGCACCTTGTCCCGCGCTTCCTTCGTGAAGGGGGACCAGCCCGAAATCATCAATGCCGCGTAGCCCAGCAGCACCAGTCCTCCAAACCACTTCATGACGCGCCTCCGTCACCCATGACGACGCAAACCTAGACGTTGCTCTCCGCCCAGCGCCGAGTCTCGAAGCTGTGCGAGCGATACAACGCCACCACCGGGCCCAGCCCCATCAACACCAGCGCGAAGCAGAACCAGCTCCCGTTGGGCGTGTCGTGGATGAGCTTCACCTTGTACGTCATGGGCAACGTCCGGTTCGGCTTCGCGTCGAAGGCCGCCGTCGTGCGCAGCACGTACTTGCCCGCGGGCAACGGGGACAGGTAGGCGCTGCCGGACGTACTGCCCTCGCTCCAGCTCCCGTCGCTGTCACGGCCGCGGTAGTAGCTCAGCTCCTCGTAGAAGGTCACCACGTCGTTCGTATCCTGGTTCACCAGGTCGCCCTGGATGCCCAGCCACTCGTTGTCCAGCGCGGCGAAGACGTCCACCTTGATGTTGCCGCGCTTGGACAGCTCGAAGGGCTCGCTGAAGTGCATCGCCGCGGGCGAGCCCGGCGCGGTGCCCGGCGCCACCACCACGGCCTGCTCCAGCACCTGCTCCTTCGCGGCGGACGCGGACAGCACGCCCGACAGCACGAACAACGCCAGTATCCAGACGCCCGTCCACACGAAGGAGGAGCGCACGCCCCCCTGGTGCGGGTTGGGCTGGCTGGGGGCAATGCCCTCCCGCCGCTCCATTGGCGCCTTCAAGCCGAAGGCCTCCTTCACCACCTCGGGCTCCAGGTACTCGCCGTGGGTGTACGACACCTCGTCGTCGGTGGCGTCCACGTTCACCGAGTACGGCGCGGCGACGTACTCCGACGCATGGGCCCGCTCGCCCACCTGGACCGTCCAGTAGAACTCCCCCAGCACCTTGTCCGTGACGGCGATGACGTGCTGGAAGCACTTGTAGCGGCGGTGCTCGTGGAAGGCGGCGACGCCGGGCGACAGCGACACGTCCCCCGCGGGCAACGGCTTGAGGAACACCCAGTGGCCGTTGGAGTTCATCAGCCAGACGAAGCCGCGCGACGCGTTGTAGAGGAGGAACTCCTCCCACGGGTAGCGCACGCCCTCCACGTTGCACGAGCGCTCCAGGTAGCCGATGCAGACCCAGTCCGCGCCATCCAGCTTCCCCCGGGTCCCCAGGGGGATGGTGAGCGGCCGGCTCGGCTTCTCCAGCAGGCGCAGGAAGGACAGCTTGCCCTGGCGCGCGTCCAGCAGCGCGCCGCAGTAGGGGCACACCACGCGCAGCGTCTTGTCCGGCGCGCGCAGGTCCAGGTTGCCGTTGCACTGCGTGCAGCGCGCCTGCTGCAGCTCCACCTTGCGCACGCGGGGCCGGAGCTGCCCGGCCGGGATGCCCAACTGCTCCAGCTTCAGCGCCTCGCCGACGAAGACCTCGGGCGAGTGCCCACGCGTGCCGAAGTCGAGCGTGAGGAAGGCGCCCTTGGGCCCCGTGGCGTCCACGTACCAGGCGTCCTGCGTGGGGTCCACGTCGCTGGGGAGCTGGCCCGCGGCGGCCACCACGCGGCCGTGCCCCCGCTCTTCAATGACCCACGCGCGGTCGCGCAGGTGCAGCCGCTCTCCCGGGTGCAGGTCCTCCAGCGCCACGCCCTCTTCGGGCCCCATGTCGAACATCAGGTGGAAGGCGCCCTCGGACTCGCTCAGCCACCCGGTGCGGCCGTCCGCGAACTCCACGTACCACTCGTCCCACGGCCCTTCGCCGTGGTCCTTCTGCAGGTGGCCGACGATGGTGTACGCCACCTTGCGGTAGCGCCCCTCCGCGCGGAGCTGCAGCGGCGAGTCGGTGGGGACGATGCTGCCAATCTTCCCGTGGGACTCGAAGTCCAAGCCCTTGCGCGCCACCACCGTCTGGCAGTAGCCGCACACCACCACCTGCGCCGAGCCGGCGGTGAACTCCACCATCGCACCGCACGATGGACACTTCCCCTGCGTCACGCCGTCACCCCCCGCTTCAGCTCACGCACCACGCACGCCGTCGCGCCCAGGTGGCGCGCCAGCAGCGCCTCGAAGTCCGGACGCTGGCGCTCCCGGCAGCAGTACACGTTGAGCGCGGCGAACCCGTGCTCCGGAAACGTGTGGATGCCCAGGTGGCTTTCGGCCAGCAGCGTCAGCCCGGTGATGCCACCGGGCTCCGGGAACACGTGCCACTGCGGCTGGCCCACGACCTTCAGGTCCAGCGCGACGATGAGCGCCTCGAAGAGCGCCGCCAGCGCCGCCGCGTCCTTGAGGCTGCCAGGCGCGCAGCCGCTGGCGTCAACCAGCCATTCCTGTCCGGTGGTCAGCTTCGAAATCCTCCCGTCCTCGGACTTCTTATCACGGGCCCACCCTCGCGTCCGCGCGCAAGTCGCGCCCGCGGCTTTTCAAGGCCGCGTTGGCATCCGGCTTTCGCTTCCCGCTACGCTGACTTAAGAGATGACGCCGCCGCAGCTGGAGCCTCCACGTCCGCAGTCCCCAACACCGGCGCCCGGCGCCATCACCCGGCTCGCTCGCACGCTGCGCGGGCTGCCTCCCGCCGAGCGCTGGTGGGGCCCCGGCTGCGCGGGCATGGCCGGCTGGCTGAAGCGGGCGGCGCTGCCCCTCCCCCCCGAGGACCTCACGCCCCGCTTCCACGCGCTGTACGCGCGCGTGCGCCAGGGGCTGCCGGTGCTGCCGGAAGAGGCCCGGCGCCACCAGTACGTGCTGGTGCGCGGCATGCTGGGCGACGAGCTGCCCGGCTACCTGCTGGACAACGTGCAGCGGCTGGAGCGCCGGGGCCTGAGCGTGCGCGAGGCCGCGGTGGACACCGAAGGGCTGCTCGCGGACAACGTGGCGGTGCTCCGCGAGGTGCTGCGCGACGCGGAGTACTTCGGCCGCAGCGTGGTGATGGTGGGCCACAGCAAGGGCGGCGTGGAGTGCACCGCCACGCTGGCGCTCTACCCGGAGCTGCGCCACGTGGTGCGCGCGGTGGTGACGCTGCAGGCACCGTATGGCGGCTCCTCCATCGCGCATGACCTGGCCACCACGCCCCGGCTCCGGCGGCTCATCGACTTCGCCTTCCCCCTGCTGTTCCACGGCGTGTCCCGCTCCGTGGAGGAGCTGTCCTATCCCCAGCGGCAGGCCTTCATCCAGCAGCACCCCTACCCCGCCGCGGACATCCCCACCGTGTCGCTGGCCACCTCGCGGCTGTCGCGCCTCTCCTCGCTGTATCCGCTCCAGCGCTACCTGCACGAGCGCTATGGGTACCAGGCGGACGGCATGGTGACGGCGGTGGACGCGGAGGTGCCCGGCGCGCGCGTGGTGCGGCTCCATGACATGGACCACGCGGAGGCCGCGCTGCGCGGCCTGCCGGGCCTGGTGCGCTACCACCCGGGCGACCTCACCGAGGTGATGGTCGCCCTGGCGCTGGAGGCGCGCTGAGCCTCACGCCGCGGCGGGCGTCAGCGTCACCTTCTTCATCACGTGGTCGATGGTGGAGAAGCGCAGCGCCATCTCATACAGGCGGCGCGCCAGCGCCTCGTCCTCCTTCACCGCCACGCCCAGCTCCTGCCGGCTGACGCCCGTGAAGTTCGCGAGCTCCTCCAGCATGGCGTCCGTCGCCGCGCGGTCCGGCTGGATGCCGTCGCGCTGGGCGATGGCACGGAGGGCCAGCGCCAGGGTGATGCGGTACGCGGCGTCCGTGCGGGAGAGCGGATCTTGAAGCCACCCGTCCAGCGCCTCCTGCAGTTCGTCCTGCTGGAAGTCCTTGCGCAGGAGGATGGGCCGCTCGGTCTCCGCCCAGCGGCGGCGAAGCTCCTCGTCCACCAGCACCCCGGACACCTCCACCGGCGTGCGCTCCACCAGCGCGTCCATGACGCGCTCCTGGGTGAGCCGGTCCGCCTCCGCGAGCCGCTCCTGGGCCAGCTCGTCGCCGAGCTTGCGCATGACGTCCGTGAGGGAACCTGTCCCCAGCCGCGCCAGCAGCTCCGGCGAGTCGTCGTCCAGCACCTTCAGCTCACGCGCCGCCTTCACCTCCAGCAGGAAGCGCGCCGGCTGACCTCGCAGCGACTCCACGGGGTAGCGCTCCGGAAGCGTCAGCTCGATGGAGAAGGACTGGCCCACCTTCGCGCCCACCAGGGCCTCGAAGAAGCCGGGCAGCACCGGGTCCGCGGTCACGCGCGTCCACCAGTGCTCCCGGGCGGAGAAGGGCATCAGCCGGTTGTTGGCGAAGCCGAGCACGTCCAGCAGGACGTCGTCGTCGGCCGCCACGTCCTCGCCCGGCTGCCGCTCGCGGATGTCCGCGTGCTTGCGGCGGAGCGCATCGAAGCGCTCGACGAGGTCCTCCTCCGTCAGGGGGGCGGGAGCCACCTGCGCTACCGACAGCCCGTCCAGCGAAGGCGCCTCCACCGCGGGAAGATTCACCGGCTCGGTGCTGTCGAGCTGCAACGCCGCCGGCATCTTCTTCATGATGCCGAGCGCATGAAGCTCGGCCAACGGACGCGCGTTGTTGCGGCCACCCTGCGATTCGTCATGGGTCGTCATGGTCTCTCGCTCCGGATACCTCGGATAGCACAACGCTCCGGGAGGACCGAAGCCCCCCGGAGCGTTGGGACTGACGACGCGGCGCTTCCTAGAAGAAGGAGCCGAGGAAGCTCGACACCGTGGAGACGGCCGCGCCCACCTGGCTCACCACCGGGATGTTGGTGGCGGCGGCGATGGAGCCCAGCGCCGTCACTCCGGCGGTAATCTTCCGGCCCGTCGAGGCGTTCGGGTCCGCGATGGTGCTCACGGCGGCGGCGGTGTCCGCCACGGCGATGGCGACGTTGAGGCCCGGAGCGAAGCGGCCGGCGGCACGCGCCACCGCGGTGCCTCCGCCCTGGAGCGCGCCCCGAGCGGCGGTGCCTGCGGCGCGGGCGGCGCCCTCCAGCCCCCGCTCTGCGACCTCGGCGGCCGCGCGGCGCACGACCTGGCGCGACGCGCCGTCCAGCGCCACGTTGGCGGCGGTGGTGGCCACGCGGTTGGCGGCGGCACGCGTCGCCTCCGGGGCCGCCGCGGTGAAGGCGGTCCGCGCCGCGTTGGTGGCGGCGCGGTAGTTGCTGACGTTACCCGCCAGGTTCAGGCCGTCACGCGCCGCCGTCAGGGCGGTGGAGGTGGCGCCCGCGGTGGAGCCCACCGCCTGGCGGATGTTCTCCCCGGTCGGGTTGCGGATGGCGTCGCGCACGTCGCGGGCTGCGAGGTAGCCCGCGCCCGGCAGCTGCGCCACGTTGGCCGCGAGGCTGACCGCGCCAGCGCCACGCGCCAGGCGGGTGTTGGCGCCCTCGACGACGCTGCCGCTTCCACCCGGCAGGTTGGCGGGGCCGAGGCGGCGGGGACCGAAGGCGTCACGCACCTGGGTGGCGGCGATGCCATCCGAAACGGAGCGCACGCCGTTGGCGACGCGGCTGATGTGGCCCTGCGCGGCCTCGAACCGGTCAGCCTGCGCGGGGCGGGCCTCCGTGCGCGCCGGCGGAGGAGGCGGCGGAGGAGTCGGGCGCGCCGGCGCGGGAGGCGGCGGGACGGGACGGGGCTCGTTGCGGCGAATCGGAGGCGCCATGGGGTGTGCTCCTACGGGAACTTGAAGGGCTTTTATGCAGCTCTACCCGGATCATCGGGCTTTCTTTCGGATTGTTGCGTCCAGACTCACCGACTTTGCCGATTTTCACTCCGGGTATCTGACAGAAGCCACCCAAGGCCCCCGCAAGCCCCTGGAATCCATTGGAAATGGGCTAAGGTCCGCGCGCCATGCGGACCCGAAACCTGACGACTGTCCTCCTCTGCCTCAGCCTCTCCCTCGCCGCCTGCAAGGACTCCGACAAGAAGGAATCCGCGGGGGGTGGTAGCCCGCCCTCCGCGACGACGCCGGCGAAGCCCGTCACGCCCTCCGCCGCCGAGGTGCCGGCCGCGGCGCCCCCCGCCGAGGCCGCCTCGGGTGAATGGACGAAGAAGGTCCAGGCGGGCCAGGACGTCTACGCCACCCTGGAGACGAACCAGGGCGCCATCGTCGTGCGCCTCTTCTCCAAGGATGCCCCCAAGACGGTGGCCAACTTCGTGGGCCTGGCCACGGGCGAGAAGGCCTGGACGGACCCGAAGACGGGCCAGCGCGTGGCAGGCAAGCCGCTGTACGACGGCGTCATCTTCCACCGGGTGATTCCGGGCTTCATGATTCAGGGCGGCGACCCCACGGGCACCGGCCGCGGCGACCCGGGCTACCGCTTCGAGGACGAGTTCCAGAGCGGCCGCACCTTCGACAAGAAGGGCCTGCTGGCCATGGCCAACGCCGGCCCGGGCACCAACGGCAGCCAGTTCTTCATCACCACCTCCACGCCGGACTACCTCAACAACCGCCACACCATCTTCGGTGAGGTGGTGTCGGGCTACGACGTGGTGGAGAAGATTTCCAACGTGCAGCGCGACCCGCGCGACAAGCCCTTGGAGGCGGTGGTCATCCAGAAGATCGCCATGAGCGACCAGGCGCCAGCCGGCAGCGAGAAGTGACGATGGAACGCGCCCTGCGCCACGTGGCCACACGGCTGGGGGAGCTGGACTGCCACGTCATCGACGCGCTCCCCGAGGGCGCGACGCCCGAGCTGGCCGTCATCCTCTCCCATGGCCTGGGCGCGCCCGCCACCGACCTGGTGCCCCTGGGACCGGAGTTGATGGCGCTCCAGCCGGCGCTGGCGGACCGCGTGCGGTTCGTCTTCCCCGGCGGACCCATGGCCTGGGCGCACGGCGGACGCGCCTGGTTCCCCCTGCCCGACGCGGTGATGCGCGGGGAGCAGCGCGACTGGGAGCAGTTCGCGCGCGACGTGCCCCCGGGCATGCCCGCCGCGCGCAGGGCGCTGAGGAGCACCGTGGACGCGCTGTGCGCCGCGATGAAGCTGCCGTATGGGCGCATCGTGCTGGGCGGCTTCAGCCAGGGCGGCATGGTGTCCACGGACGTGGCCCTGCGCCTGGACGAGCCGCCCGCCGGGCTGTGCATCCTCTCCGGCACGCTGACGTCGGAGCCGGAGTGGCGCCCCCGCGCGCAGGGCCGCGCGGGGCTGCCCGTGTTCCAGGCCCACGGGCGCCACGACCCGCTGCTGCCTTTGGGCGGCGCCGAGCGGCTGCGGGACATGTTCGTGGCGTCGGGCCTCAGCGTGGACTTCCACGCCTACGACATGCCGCACGCCATCGTCACCGAGGAGTTGGAGGCCCTGGCCGCGTTCCTCGCCGCGCGGCTGGGAGGACGCTGAGCCATGTTCCACGCGAAGGAGCTCACGGTGTCCAGCCGGGGCCGCGGCTTCACCGACATCACCGCGGACGTCCAGCGCGCCGTCGCGGAGAGCGGCGCTCGCCAGGGGCTGTGCACCGTGTTCCTTCATCACACGAGCGCGTCCCTGCTGCTGTGTGAGAACGCGGACCCGGACGTGCGCCGGGATTTGGAGTCCTTCTTCTCGCGGCTGGTGAAGGACGGGGACCCGCTCTTCGTCCATGACGCGGAGGGGCCGGACGACATGCCCGCGCACGTGCGCACCGTCCTCACGCAGAACGCGCTCAACATCCCCGTGAGGGACGGCCGCGCGGACCTGGGGACGTGGCAGGGCGTCTACGTCTGGGAGCACCGGACCTCGCCGCACCGGCGCCGCGTCACCGTGTCCGTGGTGAGCTGACCGCTACGGCGCGCCCACCCGCGTCGCGGCGACCGTCACCTTGCGCGGCTTGCCCGTCGGCCGGGCCTGACCGCGGATGCGGATCCACGAGCCCGGCGCGTCCTCCGTCGCGTGGACCATGGACCAACCGACGGGCACCTGCGGCGCGGCCCAGGCATAGAGCGCGCGGGCGTCCTTCGGCGACAGGTTGACGCAGCCGTGGCTCATGGGCTGGCCGAAGCGGTCGTGCCAGTAGGCCGTGTGCAGCGCGTAGTCATCCTGGAAGAACATGGTCCAGGGCACCGTGGCCACGCGGTAGGTGTCGTTGCCGGCGGTGCCGCTGCCCGTCATGTCGGCCTCCGCGAACTTGACCCAGATGCGGAACAGGCCCTCCGGCGTGTCCGTGCCCTGCTTCCCGGAGGAGATGAGCGTCGCGTACACCGGCCGCTCACCCTCGTAGGCCACCAGCACCTGGGCATCCAGGTCCACGTCCAGCCAGCGGGCGCCGGGCTCCACCTGCGGCGGCGCGTGTGAGAACCAGGCGACGTGCAGGTCGTCCCGCGCCACCCATTGGTCCTCCGCGATGCTCACCCAGTGGCCGTCCTCGGACAGCTCCTTCACAGCGACCAGCGTGCGCGGTGGCAGCACCGTTTCGCGGGGGGCCTTCGCGTCTGGCGCCGTGCGGACTTCCACAACGGCGGAGGGACGGGTACGGGACTGGGCCCAGGCGAACGTCGGCGGCAGCTCGGCGATGGCCTCCGCGTCCACGCCTTCGAAGGAGGAGGGCCGGTACTCGCGCAGCACCCGCGCCTCCAGGTACTGGCCGTCGGTGGTGCGCCAGTATGTCCTGCGGCGGATGCGGACCTGCCCGCGGAGCTGCACCGAGACGGAGCCCTTCAGCAGCACGCCCCTTCGCCGGGCGCGCGCCAGGGCGAGGCTGCGATAGGCGCGCACGCGCTTGCCCACGACCCGGGCGTAGATGCCGGGCGTCAGCTCGCCCTCGCGCAGCTTCGGGAGCTCGCGCACGCGGGGCTCGCGGAAGTTGGGCTCCAGGTAGCGCTCGCAGACCCAGCCGCGCGGCTCGAGCTGAATCCAGGCCTCGCAGTCCGGCCCGCGCACCGCCGTTTCGCCCTGCCAGCGCACGCGCATGTCCTGCGCCACGGTGCCCAGTGCCGGTGCGTCCTGCCGAGGCTCCTGGCGGACCACGATGGACCGGCGCACCCGCAGCGAGCCCGCGTCCGGAGTGAAGGGCACCGCGTAGGTGCCTGCGTCCGCCGCGCCGCTCACCGGCTCCAGCACCGGGTCGACGTCTTCAAGCACCAGCCCCGTGTCCTCGAGCGGCTCGCCGTCCGGGCCAAGCACCAGCTCCTCTCCTGGGCGCAGCCCGTCTGGGATGACGGTGAGCTGCTCGGGCAGGGGGAGCGCCTCCTCGCCCGGCGGGTCCTCCTCCCCCTCGGAGAGGGCGAGGTCGTCCAGGGCGGGGTCGACGGTCAGCGCCGGCACCTCGTCGTGCGCCACGGCCGCCCCGTCGATTGGCGTGCGTCGCGGCGGGGACAGCGCCGCCTCGGCCGAGCCATCAACGCCGCCGTCCGTCCCAGCATCCGCCGTGGTGCGCTGCCACGCCGCGAACAGCGCATCCGAGGCCGTGCGCCGGGCATCCGCGCTCGCGCTCGGCAAGAGGGGGCTGCCGCCCTCCGCCGCGGCGTCGGTCATGGCGCGCGAGGCACCCGCTCCGGGAGGGTCCGCCGCGGCGTCAGGGAGCGCACGCGCTCCGGCGCCGGCCAGGGCACGTTGTCCCGACACGGACTCCGTGACGGCCACGGACACCTCCGGCTCAGCGGGGAGTTGGCCTGGGGCGTTGGGGTCGGCGTGAGGTGCTTGGACCTCCCCACCGTCCTCAGACGACCCTGAGCCGGGAGGCGGCGTGCAGGCGATTCCAGGCAGCAGCAGAACGAGCGGAAGCCAACGGCGCATGGAACTGACACGGTACGGAGGAGTGACGGCACACTCAACGTCGTCCACGGTACGCTCGCCTGCGTGGGGCTCCGTGTGAGTGGGCAATTCGTGCCATCGCAGCGGCCCTTGTCACATGCAGCGGAAATGAGGGTCCGCGGCCCATGGCACGCGACGGGCTCCCGCTCCTCACCCCGCATACAGGCCACGGCGGCGCGCCGGTGAAGCCAGTTCCCGGAAGCCCGCGGCAGCCCCGAGCCTGGCGCCCGGGTGCCCGCCTCCCCTGCCGCCGGGCCCCATCCCCC
>NZ_JABXEO010000046.1:0-63999 GCF_013372585.1 Myxococcus sp. AM010 | reverse complement strand
CCCATCCCCCTCTGGCTGCTGCCAGCGCTCGCGGCGTGCCAGCCCCCCGCGTCCTTCGACGGGCCGCTCACGCCTGCTGAACATCCCGTCCTCGTCGGCGGCGGGGGCTGTCTGTCCCCCGCCTGGCGAATCATCCAGTTCGGCAGCGCGGGTGATGACGTGGCGGTGGACGTCGGGCTGGACGCTGACTGCGACCTCTTCGTGGCGGGCACCACCCTGGGGGTGCTGGAGGAGGGGAGCGTCACGCGAGGCCAGTTCCAGGACGCCTTCGTGGCCAGCCTGGATGCCAGCGCCCAGCCGCGGTGGCTGCGCCAGTACGGCTCGGCGTGGGACGACACCGTGAAGGGGCTCGCCGTCTCCCCCGAGGGCGACACCTACGTGGTGGGCAGCACGCCCTTGGCGATGCCGGGCGCCGTCAACCTCGGGCAGGGGGATGCCTTCGTCATCAAGCACGGTCCGGGAGGCGCGCTGGACTGGGTCGTCCAGCGCGGCTCGGCCGAGGAAGACACCGGGCTGGGCGTCGCCCTTTCACGAGACGGCCGCCACGTCTTCCTCGCCGGCGGGACGATGGAGAAGCCCGACGTCAGCTTCGACATGAGCATCGAGGTGCTGGAGGCGGGGGATGGGACGGTGCTGGAGGCGCGTCGCCATGGGACCGCCGGGCATGACCGGGCGGAGGCCGTCGCCGTCAGCGCCGAGGGCTCCGTCGTGCTGGTGGGCGCCACGCTGGGTGGGTTCGCCTCGGCGAACGCGGGCTCGTTCGACGCCTTCCTCGCCCACCTCGACCCCACGCTGGGCCTCGCCTGGGCGCGGCAGCCGGCCACCCCTGACATCGACGCCGGGCTGAAGGTCGTCATCGCGCCCGATGGCGCCATCCTCATGCTGGCGCTCTCCTTCAGCGACCTGGCCACGGGCCGCGGGGAGAATGATGGCCTCTCCTCTGCCTTCCTCCTCAAGTACGACCCGATGGGGCGCCTGCTCTGGGCTCAGCGCGTCGGCTCGCCCCATGAGCTCCACCGCGCGAGCGGGCTCGCCGTGGACGGACACGGCGCCATCTACGTCGCTGGCGGGACGCACGGCGCCATGGACGGCCCCAACCAGGGAGGCCGGGACGCCTTCGTCGTGAAGTACGACGCCCACGGCGCCCGCCTGTGGGCGCGGCAACTGGGCACCCCGGGCATGGACGAGGCCCATGCCGTCGCGCTCACCCGCGCGGGGGACGTCGTCATCGCCGGCTACACCACGGGCCAACTGGGTAGCGCCCATGCCGGAGGGCAGGACGTCTTCGTCGCCCGCTTCAACAGCCGCGGGCAGCAGTAATCAACCAAGGAGCCGTTTCATGCACGGAAGAACTGGAAGGCGGAAGAGCTCGGTTTCTCAGCTGTTCGTCGCGGTGCTCGCCTTGACGATGGCGCTTCCCGCGAGCGCGGCGGACGGGCTCGAGCTCAAGCCCCGGCCACTGGCACGCAAGGGCGTGGTGGAGCTGCGGCGCAACGTGGAGATTCCGCGCGTCGTCGTGAAGTTCCACGAAGGGACCCGCGTTCGCCTGCGCGGGGAGCAGCTCATCGCGCTGCGCGAGTCGCGCGGCGCGCGTGAGCTGGGCCAGTTGAGCCAGCGGGGCCTGACGGGCTCCTCCGTCGAGGCGGACATGGCGACCGTGGCCTCGCTCGTCGCCGCCAGCCCCTATGCTCGTGGGCTGGGCCGGATGTTCACCGCCGACGAGAAGCAGCTCGACACGCGCAAGTTCGCGACGGAGACGCTCAGCGGCCAGGAGGTCGCCGACCTGAACCTCTACATCGAGGTTCCCATCCGCCCCGGTACCACCTTCCAGCAAGTCAGGGACCTGGTGGAGAAGCTCGACGCGCTGCCCAGCGTGGAGACGGCCTACGCGGAGCCCGCCGCGGAGCCCGCCGCGGTCAACTGGCCCAACTTCCTCACGCCGATGCTGCTGAAGGCCGGCCCGAACCTCCAGGGTGAGCAGGGTTACCTGGGCGCCGCGCCCACCGGCATCGACGCGCACTACGCGTGGACGGTGGCGGGTGGCAGCGGCGCGAACGTCAAGGTCGTGGACGTGGAGGGCGGCTGGCGCACCACGCACGAGGACATGCCTGGCCTCTTCCACCAGGGGGGCGCCCAGTTCAACGACCTGGGCTGGCGCAACCATGGCACCGCCGTGCTGGGGGAAATCGTGGGCGTGTCCAATGGCTTCGGCGTGACGGGCATCGCCCACGCCGCCCGGGCGGGCTACGAGTCCATTGGCTCCCAGAGCGCGGCCAGCGCCATCGCCAATGCCGCTGTCGCCGCGGGCTCCGGCGGGGTCGTCCTCATCGAGCTGCACCGCCTGGGGCCGCCCAACAACACGCCCTGCACCTGCAACTTCGGTCAGTGCGACTACATCGCCATGGAGTACTGGCAGGCGGAGTTCGACGCCATCGTCCAGGCCACCCTGAATGGCGTCGTGGTCGTCGAGGCCGCGGGCAATGGCAGCTCCAACCTGGATGACGCCGCCTACAACAACGCCTTCAACCGCGACGTGCGCGACTCGGGCGCCATCGTCGTCGCGGCCGGCTCCTCGCAGGGCCGCGCGCCGATGTGCTGGACCAACCACGGCAGCCGCCCCGACGTCCACGGGTGGGGTGAGAACGTGGTCACCCTGGGCTATGGCGACCGGTTCAACGGCGGGTCGGAGAACACCTATTACACCGCCAGCTTCAGCGGGACCTCCAGCGCCTCGCCCATCGTCACGGGGGCCGCCGCCTCCCTGCAGGGGGCGCTCCAGGCCCGCGGCCGCTTCCCGCTGAGCCCGCTGGCCCTGCGCGATGTGCTCTCCAGCACTGGCAGCGCCCAGGCCCCGGATGCCCGCCGCATCGGCCCCCGTCCCAACCTGCGCGCCGCCCTCAACCGCCTGGGCATCTTCTAGCCCCCAGCGCGCATGAACCCCGCCCTGGAGTGGCGCGCCGCTCCAGGGCGCCGGCCCCCCGCCGAAGGGGGCCGGCCCCAGGTCGTTCTCACCTCTTGGGCGTAGAACCTCTCAACGAGCCAGGACCTCAGATGCCACGTTCTCCACGAAGCACCGCCGGGATTGGCCTGGGCGCCGCCTGCGTGGCCGCCGCGCTGCTCTTCGCGCTCTGGAACGGTGCCGCCCGGGCCCCCGCCCCGTCGCCAGAAGCGCCGCCTCCGGCGCCCCCCGTCATGGCGTCCGCTCCCTCCGCGCCACCCGCCGCGCGGCCCCTCGTGGAGATGCCCGCGGAGGAGACCACGCCGGTGGTCATCTCCGAGCCGGCCGCGCCAGGCGAGTCCGGGCAGCGGCGCCCGAGGCTCCGGGTGGACGACTTGCGCGATGCGATGATGGCCGGCAACCCCGACCTGGCCCAGTTCCGGACGTTGCAGCGCAAAGTGCTGCTCAAACCAGAGGAGCGGGAGCTGCTGCGTGGCATCTACAAGGACCGCGAACAGATTGAAGTGGCGCGGCGGGACCTGCTGGCTGAAAGCGAACAGACCTACAGCGACGACAATCAATTCCGCCGGATGTACCGGGTCGAGTATCTGGGGATGGCGCTCGAATGGAAGGACAATCCCGAGCGGGCGCACCTGCTCGACACCGTCGAGTCGCTCGTCATGGCACGCAACATCCGCGCCACCCAGGACCCGGAGGTGCGGCGCTCGCTGTCGGGAGACAAGGTGGAGATGATGATGATCCTCCTCCATAACGACCGGGCCCGGGCGGAGCAGTTGTTGGCGCAGTCCCGAGGCACCCCTTACGAACCCCTGCTCGAGTACGCCCGCGTCAGGTTCGACGCGCTCTGGGCGCTCGCGCGTCAACAGCAGACATCGAATCCCTGAGGTCTCTTCATCATGTCCAGCTTCTCGCGTTGGTGCATCCTCGTTGGTATCTCCTCGCTCGGCTGTGGCTGTCACGCGCCATCCTCCGAGCTGGGCACGGCCGAGCCCATCCTCAATCAACTCCAGACGGAAGGCTGCGGGAACTCCCTCACGGGGGAGGTGCTCTTGCAGTTCGGGACGGACGCCGACGACCAGGCGGTGGCGCTCGGGCGTGACGCCGAAGGCAACGTGTACCTCTCGGGCAACACGGGCGGCGCCTTCGGAGAGCCGGGAGAGCAGGGCGGCGGCCAGGATGTCTTCCTGGTGAAGCTCTCCTCGTTCCTGCAGTTCAACTGGGTTCACCAGTTCGGCTCGCCGGGCGAGGACGCCGCGCGGGACGTGGTCGTCACCGGCGAGGGTCAGGCGCACGTCGTCGGCATCACGCAAGACTCGCTCCCGGGGCAGTTCTCTTCGGGGGGCGCGGACGTCTTCGTGGCCCGGTATGACAACGAGGGGCGGCGCTCCTGGCTCGTCCAGCACGGCACACAGGAGGAGGACTACGGCCTCTCCGCCGCGCTCCGTCCGCAAGGAAGAATCGGCATCGCCGGGGCCACGCTGGAGACTCCGGTCAATGGCTTCGACGTCACGCTGCTTCAGTTTGACGACCAGGGCCAACAGGTCCGCAGGGATGTCTTCGGCTCCATGAACCAGGCCCATGACCGCGGAGAGGGAATCGCCGTGTCTCCGAACGGGAGGACCTGGGTCGTCGGGTCGACGCAAGGCCGCCTGGGCGCCCAGCCCCTGGGCTCCACGGACATCTTCATTCGCCAGTTCGACGGTGCCCAGAACCAGCAGTGGACCGCCCAGGTGGGGACGCCGGACATCGACGCGGCGCTCGCGGTCGCCCAGGACGGGAATGACCGCATCTACGTGCTCGCGCTCTCCTACAGCGACCTGAGCCGCCCCAACTTCGTCGAAAACGACGGCATCCCCAACGCCTTCCTGATGCGCTACTCGACTTCGGGAGAACTCAAGTGGACGCGCCGCATCGGGCCGGCCAACCAGCTCAGCCTTGCCACGGGGCTCGCCGTCGACAGCGCGGGCAATGCCTATGTGGCGGGCTGGACGACCGCGGCGATGACGGACACCCCCAACCAGGGCGGGCACGATGCGTTCGTCGCCCAGTTCGACAGGTGGGGCAACCAGACACGCGCCTGGCAGTGGGGGACGGGCGCGGATGACGAGCTGCGCGATGTGGTGATGACCAGCTCAGGAATGGCTCTGGGATGGGGAACGACCCGCGGAAGCCTGGGGGCCCCCAACCAGGGTGGACAGGACGTGTTCGTCGTCCAGTTCGCGACGAGCCCGTAGCAGGCCGTTCTTCAACCAACCAGCAGGGGGTAAGACATGAAGAAGACCATCTTCGCGGTCATTGGTTCACTGGCGATGTCGTCATCGGCCTTCGCCGCGTGGGCGCCCAACGAATATCGGTGTACGTTCGATCAGCTCACCGCGAATCAGGCCGAGGGTCGTCAACGCTGGGCGAAGCGCTGGCAGCAGCAGAATCCCTATGGCATCACGATGTGGGGGGGGCTGGACCACAACTACTGGCACTCGAGCTACACGCTCGAGGCCAACCAGGCGGTGTCCATGGGCTATTGGCTGTACCCCGTCTATGTGGACCCCAACAACATGTACACGCCCTGGAAGGGACCGGGGGCGTATGGGACCGCGACGGCGTCGTACACGGGCACGCAAATCCAGACCTCCGTTCCCTACAACTTCAAGCCCGCGCACATCCAGATGGATGGCGTGTGCGAGCCCGGTTGCTACACGCCGGACCAGAAAATCCTCCTGTCTGATGGCGCCATGGGCATCCGCGAGGCCCTGGAGTCCGGGCGGACGGACCTGGTGACGCTCTCGCCCGAGGCGTCATTCGCCTCTGTCGAGTTCCTTGACAACAAGGTCGAGCATTACACGTTGGACCGCGACGCCACGGAGCAGGAAATCCTCACGTTCCGCACCCGCTCTGGCGGGGAGCTGCGCGTCACCACCGAGCACCCGCTCGTCACGCCGGACGGCACGCTCAAGCGGGCCCGCGAAATCGGGGTGGGTGACAGCCTCGTGGACCGCCACGGCAAGGCGGATGAAATCGTCTCCCTGGACAAGAAGTGGGAGTACACCCGCGCCTACAACGTGCGCCCGGTGACGAAGGACCTCACGTCCAACATCATCGTCGCCCAGGGCTACCTCAATGGCTCGCAGCGCTTCCAGAGCGAGTACGTCGAGGAGATGAACCGGATGATTCTGCGCGACAACGTGCCGGAAGTCCTCGTCCCCGCGGGCGAGTAGCCGCACCCCGGCCGCCGGAGCGCATTTCCTGTCGCTCCGGTGGCCCCGCTGTTCACAAAGCCTGTCCCCATCCATCCGGTCCCGTCTGCTTCTGGTGGGCACCGGATTTTGTCGTGTCCGCAGACGGATTCCAACAAGAGCAAATCATGACAGTGCTATCACCGAAGAAAGACAGACGCATCATGGGCCTGGCGGTCCTCACCGCCTGCTGCGGCTCGCTCGGAGCCGCGAGCGCGGCTCCCGCTGGCGGGCCTGGGGGGATGGAGGAGAAGCTCATCATGGTCGAGGAGTTCCCCGATGACGGCGGCGGCGGAGGAGGAGGAGGTGGTGGTGGCGGCGGCTGGTATCCAGTGAGCTACCGATGCACGAATGACCTGGTCAACGCGAACCAGGCGGAGGGCCGCCAGAAGTGGGCGAAGCGCTGGCAGCAGCAGAACCCCTACGGCACCACGGTGTGGGGCGGCCTGGACATGCGCTTCTGGAACTCCGCCTACTCCACGGAGGCCTTCGACGCGGCGGCGGCGGGCTACTGGCTGTACCCCATCTATGTGGACCCCAACAACATGTACGCACCCTGGAAGGGGCCGGGGGCGTCTGGGACCGCGACGGCGTCGTACACGGGCGCGCAAATCCAGAACAGCGTCCCCTACAACTTCAAGCCCGCGCACATCCAGATGGATGGCTTGTGCGAGCCCGGCTGCTACGCGCCGGACCAGAAAGTCCTCCTGTCTGATGGCGCCATGGGCATCCGCGAGGCGCTGGAGTCCGGGCGGACGGACCTGGTGACGCTCTCGCCCGGGGCCTCATTCGGCGCGCTCTCCTTCATGAAGAACCGGGTCGAGCGCTACACGGTGGACCGCGACGCCACGGAGCAGGAAGTCCTCACGTTCCGCACCCGCTCCGGCGGGGAGCTGCGCGTCACCACCGAGCACCCGCTCGTCACGCCGGACGGCACGCTCAAGCGGGCCCGCGAAATCGGGGTGGGTGACAGCCTCGTGGACCGTCATGGCAAGGCGGATGAAATCGTCTCCCTGGACACGAAGTGGGAGTACACCCGCGCCTACAACGTGCGGCCGGCGACGAAGGACCTCACGTCCAACATCATCGTCGCCCAGGGCTACCTCAATGGCTCGCAGCGCTTCCAGAGCGAGTACGTCGAGGAGATGAACCGGATGATTCTGC
The DNA here is from genome assembly GCF_013372585.1 of Myxococcus sp. AM010. Classification (NCBI taxonomy): domain Bacteria; kingdom Pseudomonadati; phylum Myxococcota; class Myxococcia; order Myxococcales; family Myxococcaceae; genus Myxococcus; species Myxococcus sp. AM010. Next base: position 56,643 of record NZ_JABXEO010000046.1, on the reverse strand, counting down.
GCGGCAACGTGCCGGAAGTCCTCGTCCCCGCGGGGGAGTAGCGGCGGAGCCCGGCCGGGCCCGGAGCGCCTTGCTGGCGGCTCCGCGCCCGGCGCGTCAACAACGCCCTACATGCCCATGGGCTCCATGCCCAGGATGAGGGAGCCGTTCTGGGTGAAGAGGTTCCAGTTCTGGGTGGTGCCGGACCAACTGGCGATGGTCACTCGCCACGTCTTCTTGAGGAACCAGAAGCCTACCCGGACCCAGAGTTTGATGTTGCCGGAGAGCGCGTTCAGGTTCACGTTGGAGCGGAGCGTGTAGTCGAGCGAGTAGAACGGCCAGAACAGCTCGGCGAAGGCGGGCAGGCTGACATTGACGAGGACCAGACTGCCCTCGACGCCGACCCCCGCGATGATGATGTCGACCCCCGCGGACGCGGTGGCGTTGGCCCAGCCGCCCGCGGCGGCGGTCAGCCTGGCGATGGTCGGCCCAATCTGCCCGGAGACGGTCAGCTTCACGCCGCCACCAATGGACGCCGCGACCGAGACGGGAACCGGTCCCACCATGAACCGCTTGGAGACGGAGAAGAACGTGCGGCTCCAGTTGATGGGCGTGATTTCAAAGCTGGCGTACAGGTTTCCGGACCAGATTTGCTGCCCCATGGCGTAGACGCGGGCGGTGCCGCTGTTGTTTCCGCCCTGCTGGCCGGTGAGCTCCGCGCGGCCCCGGACAATCTCCCGCTCCGTGCCAAACGCCACGGCGAAGACCTTGCCGTCGGCATAGGCCTCCACCTTCTTCTCCGCGACGCCCGTTGACGGAGACGCCGTCATCGCCGCATCGATGATGTAGCCCGCACCGAAGAGGCTGTTGCCGAAGTCATTCTTCCGGTAGTAGCTGCGGCTGAAAGGGGTGGTGCCATTGGACGGAGGCGTGACTTCCGTCGCCACCACGACTGCGGGCTGCACATTCTCGACGTGTGCCTCGGGAATGGTGCCCTGGTTGATGGTGATGTTCGGGCTGCCGTCGACCGGGTCTGTCCCCAGCACGCCGCCCGTTCGCGCGAGCTCGTCATTGATGATGATTTGCCGCTCGGTCGCCGAATACGAAGGCGAGAACGGATAGGTCGACTCCCAGGGGTAGTTGTTGTTGAGCTGATAGCCTGGTGGATAGGTCGTGGCGGGGAAACTCGCGGGGTTGACAGTGTAGATGACCGGGTCGACATACGCGGGCACCTGTGCCTGCGCAGCCTGCGGAGCCACCACTGCGAACAACAGCGCTGCGAAACCCAATGCTGCTCTCGGCTTTTGCATGTGCGGTGTCCTTTCGGGGCAGTCAAATTGAGCCCGAAATCAAGGAAACTCGTACAGGCATGTCACTGCGAGTGTCAATCGTGACATACTGCTAGAGGATAGTTTTTCGGGGTGGTCCGGGGCTGGCGGGATGCCGCTGTTGTATATTTTGAGGCGGCTGGGCCTAGGCGCGCCCCCCTGATGCATGCTAGCGATTGGCGTCATGCGCTCCGCACCGAAGCGTCATCAAGCCTTGTCGTTGGCAGTCCTTCTCGTCGTGGGGCTCTCCGCTGCGTGGTGGTGGAGTCAGCCGGAAGCGGCCATTCCCACTCCGGCGCCGGGGCCTTCGCGCGCGCCGGTGGCGCTCCAGGCCCCCCCGCCGCGCTCCGGGCCTGAGCCCGTGCGCGCCAGCGAGGATGGAAGGCGGGCCTGGGTGCCAGGCTCGGAGTACCGGTATTCGCTGGACGTGACGCAGCGGGTGGCCTTCAAGCAGACGCAGCCGCAAGGGGATGCGCCGCCATCAATGCGCTTTCACCTCCAGGGCGAGTGGCGTGTGGGCATCGTCAGCGCGAGTGACGCGCGGGTCGATGCGCGGGTGAGCCTGTTGCCAGAGAGCGTCTCCGTCGACATCGAGGGCCATGACGCCCTGTCCCCGGAGCAGCGGGAGTTGCTGATAGGGAGCCTCTCCCTCCCGTTCTTCGTGACGATGGAGCGCACGGGGGCCGCGCGGCTCGTCCACATGGAGACGGGCACGGACGTGCTGGCGCAGGGCCTGCTCCGCTCGGTGGTGGCGGCGACGCAGTTCGTGGTGCAGGGCGTCCCTGGCGCGGGCTGGCAGAGCGAGGAGCACGATGCCACGGGCCAGTACAACGCCGCGTACCGGCGCGCCGAGGAGCCGCTGCGCTTCTCCAAGTCGAAGCTGGCCTATACCCACGTGGCGACGGCGCAGGGCCTCCAGCCGCTCGCGAAGGACAAGCTCCGCATTGATGTGCGCACCGATTCCCAGTTCCAGTTGGGCGCGGACCTGTGGCCAGAGTCGCTGGTGGCCAGCGAGCAGTTCGAGGTGGACGCGGGAGATGGCATGCCCCGGGCCAGTCATGAACTGCGGCTGCGGCTGCTGTTGTTGGCGCGGAGCCGGGACACCACGTTGCCCGGCGCGCTGGCCGCGCTGCGAGACGGGTTGACCACCATCCCGCTGGCCAGCATCCAGGGCCACGCGCAGGACCCACAGGCCCACCACCGCCAGATTCTGGGGGGGCGCCGCTTCGAGGACATGCTCGAGGACCTGCGCGCGCTGCCCAAGGACGCACAGGCCCGGGACGACGCGAGGACCCTGGCGATGGAGCGCCTGCGCGCGCTGTTCGTGCTGGAGCCCGCTGAGGCCCTGAAGGTGCCAGGGGTGCTGCACGAGGGGTTGGAGCCGCTCGCCGCCAGCCCGATGTTGGGCGCGCTGTCAGCGGCCAGTACGACGGAGTCGATTCAGGCCCTCTCCCGCATCCTGGAGGATGGCGACGTGTCCGTCCCGGTCCGGACGGACGCGGTCGCGGCCCTGGGCATGGCGGAGGCTCCCACTCCGGAGGGCGTGGAGGCGCTGCGGGCGCGCGCGCGCGACACGCAGCCGGAGCTGCGGGACACCGCGACCCTGGCGCTGGGCAACGCGGCCATGCGGATGGGGGCCGGGTCCCAGGACGCACGGGGCGCGCAGACGCTCGTCGAGGAGCTGGGCGCGCGTTTTCGTTCGTCGAACTCGGTGGAGGAGAAGGCCCTGGTGCTGCGAGCGCTGGGGAACACACGGGACTCCCGCGCGCTCGTCTATATCGAAGAGGGGCTCCGTGAAGCGGCTCCCCAGGTGCGGCAGGCCGCAGTGGAGGCGCTGCGGTTGCTTGCCGACCCGGCGGTGGACCCGCTCCTCGCGCAGCGGCTGCTCGGGGACCCCTCGCCGGAGGTCCGGAAGGCCGTGCTCTTCGCCATCAGCTTCCGCCCGCTGGGGCCGCTCCTGTCCGCGCTCGACCAGGCGCTGCGGGGGGACCCGTCGGACGGGTTGCGAGCGGAGCTCGTCCAGTTCCTGGGCTCCAGGGCCACCACGACCCCCGAGGTGCGCCCGCTGCTGGCCTGGGCCAGTCAGAACGACTCCAACGCCAGCATCCGGCAGGCGGCGCTGGGGTTCCTCAACGCGGTGTTCGCCAACGCCGTCCCCTGAGGTCCCCGCCGCTTTCCGGTGGCGAGTCGCCGGCCCCGCGCGCCCCACGCAAGCCGGTGAAGGGCGCCTCAGAAGCGCATGCCCAGGCCCAGGTCGGCGCTGAAGAGGTTGCCGGCGTCGGCGCTGTCCGGGGCGAAGTCCCGCGCCACGAGCACGCGGTAGGTGGCGCGCAGGCCGGCGGTGACGCCGCTGTACCGGTACTCGAGCCCGGCGGCGAGGGGCACCTCCGCGCCCCAGCCCTTCTCGAAGGCGGTGCCCACGTCCATGGGCGTGGGGTGGAAGTAGCTGAGGCCGGCGCCCGCGCCGATGAAGGGCCTCCACTGCGAGAAGAGCGTGGGGCCCACCTTGGCCAGCAGGCCGCCGTTGTGCCGCCACAGGGTGCCGCGTCGGGGCTCCGCGTAGCCGTTGGCGGAGGCCTCGTAGCCCAACTCCAGGCCCACGCCGGAGACGATGGGGACTTCTCCCAGCAGGGCCAGGAACGCGCCCACGCCCGTCTGCCTGCCCACGTTGCCCGACCACGCCGTCACGCCGCTGCGCACCGTCAGGCCGGAGGCCCCGAAGCCCGGGGCGGGCTGCGCCTTGACGCGGGGCGTCTCCGCGACGGCGGGACTGGCGAGCAGTGCCGCCGCCAGGGTGCCCGTCCCCCATCCACCTCGCCTGTTCATGAATGCCCCCTCCCTTGTCCGCCGGGGTGTCTCCCGGTTCTCGGGTGGAACGTTGTTGCCGGACAGGAAGGTCGGGAACCCGGCGCATCGGGGATGGGCAGCCACACCGGAGGGCCGGGGAGGGGATACAGTCCGCGCCATGAGCGCGCCGAACATCCGCCGAGCCGTCCAGTTGCTGCCTGCCTGCGCCACCACCGGAGTCGGGAGCCTGCCGCACACGCAAGTGGAGCTGGGGCTCCAGGCCGCGCTGGCCCTGGACATCCCGTTCCTGCCGCAGTTGCCGGTGGGCAAGCCCTCGGAGCTGATGATTCCCGCGGCGCTGGAGGGGCTGCCGGGCCTGTCCTTTGATGAGGAGGGCCTGTGCACCGTGGACCTCGCGGCCTGGCAGGCGGGGCGCGCGGCCTTCGAGGCGCGGCTGGAGGCGGCGTTCCAGTCCGGCCAGTTCGAGGCCTTCGAGCCCTCCCCCGAGGCGTGCCGGGCGTGGCGGCCCTTCCTGTGGGAGGTGGAGACGCGGAAGCTGGCCTTCGCGAAGGCGCAGCTCGCGGGCCCCTTCACGGTGCGCTCGGTGGCGCGCACCACCGACGGACAGCCCGCGCTGGAGGTGCCGGGCCTGGATGAGGCGATGTACCGGCTGACGTTGGCGCGCGCACTGGCCATGGTGAAGGCGCTGCGCCGCGCGGGCACCACGCCGCTGTTCTACCTGGACGAGCCCGGGCTCTATGCGCTCCAGCGGACGAATCCCCGGCACCTGATTGCCATGCAGGAGCTGAAGCTGCTGGTGGTGGCCTTGCAGCGCGAAGGCGCGCTGGTGGGACTGCACTGCTGCGGCAACACGGACTGGGCCGCGTTGCTGGACGTCCAGCCGGACCTGCTCTCCCTGGACGTGCGGCTGTCATTGGACGCCATGGTGGAGGCGGACGCCGCGCTGGAGCGCTTCCTTGGCGCGGGCGCGACGCTGAGCCTGGGCATCATCCCCACGGACCTGGCGTCCACCTATGAGGTGGGGGAGCTGGTGGACTCGGTGGAGGCCACGCTGAAGGCGGCGCTGCCCAGCGGCTTCACCTTCGCGCAGGTGGTGTCCACGGTGGTGCTGACGCCCGCTTGCGGGCTGGCGATGCGCACGGTCATCGACGCGGAGCGAATCCTGGAGGAGCTCAAGGCGGCGCAGCGGCGGCTCCGGGGCGCGCTCCTGGCCGAGCGTCCCTCCGTTGACACCGTGAACCCCCACTGAGCGGCCGCCGTAAGGCCGGGGCCCCCGCGGTGTTTATCTTGTCGCGGGGGTTCAGGCGCCCATGTTGGAACAGCGTATCGGGACATGGTTGGAGCTGCAGGACGCGCTCTTCGCCGGGTCGTGGAGCGAGGTGCTGGGGCGTCACCGCTCCACCTTCGTCTTCCGTGGCATGCCCCAGGTGGCCAATGACTTGTCCACGGCGCTCAACCGCAAGGGGCTGTTCGTGCGCAAGGAGAAGGACCTGCTGAGGGCCTTCCGTAAGTACGCGCGGGGCTACAGCCCGCAGCCGGTGGAGTCACTCTGGGACTGGCTCGCCCTGGCCCAGCATCATGGGCTGCCCACGCGGCTGCTGGATTGGACCTTCAGCCCCTACGTGGCGCTCCACTTCCTCACCGAGAACCCGGAGCGGTATGGGGAGGACGGCGTGGTGTGGTGCGTGGACTACCGCCAGACGAACCGCCACCTTCCCAGGCGGCTGAAGACGCTGCTCCAGGGAGAAGGCGCGGACGTCTTCACGGGGGAGATGCTGGCCACGGCGGCATCGGACCTCTCGACCTTCGACCAGCTCGCGAGGCACCCGTTCGTGCTCTTCCTGGAGCCGCCGTCGTTGGATGCCCGCATCGTGAATCAGTTCGCGCTCTTCTCGGTGATGAACGGGCCCGAGCTCTGCCTGGACACCTTTCTCGAAGCGCAGGCGGAGGGCGTGCGCAAGCTCATCATTCCCGCCGCGCTCAAGTGGGAGGTGCGCGACAAGCTGGACCAGAGCAACATCACCGAGCGCGTGCTCTTCCCTGGCTTCGACGGGCTCAGCCGCTGGCTCCGACGATACTACAGCCCACGTGCCTCCGCGTGCGCCTCGGGCGCTCCGGCGGTGCGCAAGCGGCGGCGCGTGGCGAAGTGAGTTGGCCTGGCGGCACGCCAGCTCCCCCCTGGCGATGGCCCCCGGCGCTGCGACGGCGGGCTGTCACTGACGGCCGAGCCGGAGCTCGCGCTCGGCCTGGAACCAGTCCTGCTCGGAGCTGCCGTGCGTGCCGCCACGGGCCAGGAAGATTTCGTAGGCCCGACGGGCAAGCTGCTCGTTGGTGGGGCCGGGACGCGGTTCCGGAGCCCGGAGCTTGGACCGGGCCGACGCGGCTGGCGGCTTGCTCGAAGACGGCCCCGTCGGCTTGTAGGCGGTGTGGCGTGCCATGTTCGGATTCCTCCGGAAAAGAGTCCGCGGAGATTGGGGCGCGTCGAGCCCGAACGAAACCGGCATGCCAGGGCCGGGGTTGCCAGTGCGACAGGAGGACTGCCTCTGTGTCGGACGGCGCACAGGCGCAACGTGCGAGGCCGGCGTGCAGGCCCTCAGTCGCCTGACAGCACGCCCACTCCGAGCACGACGTCGAGCGCTCGCTGCATCGCGGTGCTCATGCCGAGGTCCCCCGCGTCGGTCGGGGAACACCAGCGAAGCTCCTGGAAGGCGGGCGTGCGCGTGGGCCGGCGAGGACCGGAGACGCGCAGCAGCCGCAGCGAGAGGTCGCGGTGGGTGAGCTGCCGCTTCACGGTGCCCAGCGGGCCTTGCAGCGTCACGTCGACGCCCAGCGCGGCGGCGAGCCGGGCGCGGGCTTCGCTGTCTGGTGCGTCGTCGGCGATTTCGGCGGCCGGCAGCTCCCACAGGCCTCCGAAGAGGCCGGCGTCCGCGCGGCGGGCGAAGAGGAGGGTGCCGGCATGGGGCCACACGGCGACGGCCAGCGTCAGCTTCTTGGGCGTGGCGCGCACCTTGGCGGGGGGCAGCTCGTCCACGCGGCCCTTGCGGAAGGCGACGCAGGCGCCGCGCACGGGGCACAGCAGGCACAGCGGGTTCTCTGGCCGGCACGTGGTGGCGCCGTGCTCCATGAGGGCCTGGTTGAAGTCACCGGGCCGCTCGCCCTTCACCAGCGCGGCGGCGAGCGCCCACAGTGTGGCTTCTCGCTGGCGGTCTCCCGGAAGGCCTTCGACCTCGAAGAGGCGAGCGAAGACGCGCGCGACGTTGCCATCCACCAGGGGCGCTTCTTCACCAAAGGCGATGGAGGCCACCGCGCCGGCGGTGTAGCGGCCGAAGCCGGGCAGCTCGAGCAGCTCCGCGGCGGTGGAGGGCAGGGTGCCGCCGAAGCGCGCGACGACTTCCTGCGCGGCGCGGTGCAGGTTGCGGGCGCGGCTGTAGTAGCCCAGGCCCTTCCAACCCGCGAGCACGTCATCCAGCGGCGCCGAGGCCAGCGCGCGCGCAGTGGGGAAGCGCGCGAGGAACCGCTCCCAGTAGGGAATCACCGTCGACACCTGGGTCTGCTGGAGCATGACCTCGCTCAGCCAGATGGCATACGGATCCCGGGTGCGGCGCCAGGGCAGGTCTCGCTTGTTCCGGTCGTACCAGTCCAGCAGTGGCCCGCGCACGCTGGCCAGGTGCGCCGGGGCGGGAGAGACAGTGGCCGCGAGCGGACTGCGGGAGGTCATGCGTCCTTCTTCTTCGGCGCCACCGCCATGCGGCGGGCGACACGGTCGAACAGGGAAGGCACCCACCGGTTGGCCACCACCATCACCCGGCCGGGCAGCGTGAGCACGGTGTCGCGCCGTCCACTCCGGCTGGCGCGAACCATGGCATCGGCGACCGCTTCCGCGGACATGGCCTTCAGCGGGATGGCGTCCTGTCGCCAGCCCTCCGCATGGAGGCGGTTCTCCCGGAAGTCGCTTTCGGTGAAGCCGGGCGACACGAGCAGCACCCGGATGCCCTCGGCGGCCAGCTCCGCGCGCAGCGACTCCGTCATCACATTCACGGCGGCCTTGGACGCGCAGTAGCCGCCCAGCAGGGGCAGCCCCCGGTGGCCCAGCACGGAGCTGACGTTGACCACCTGCGCGCCACGCCGCTTGCGCAGCAGCGGCAGGGCCTCGCGCGTCATCCGCCACAGCCCGAAGACGTTCAGCTCGAAGACCTGCCGGAGCTGCGCCTCACCAACGCCCTCCAGCGGCCCGTAGAGCCCCTGGCCCGCGTTGTTGACGAGCACATCCAGCCCACCGAAGGCGGCGTCCGTCTCGCGCACCAGCCGCGTCACGTCGTCGCCCACCGTGACGTCGCACCGCACCGGCAGTGCCCTCACGCCCAGTGACGCCACTTCACGGGCCGCGTCTGCGAGCTCGGGGAGCCGGCGCGCGGCCAGGACGACATCCGCGCCAGCCGCCGCGTAGGCCTTCGCCGCCGCCCTGCCAATGCCTCCGGAGGCCCCGGTGACGAGGACCACCCGGCCCTTGAGGAATTGGGTCTTCATGCCGGCGCGCACCATACCCTCCCGGTTGCCTGGGGGGACTGTCTTTCAGCGACCAGCGGGGGCCTGTTTCCTCGCCTGTTCCCCTTCTGGTGGAGCGGGCGAACGCCTAGGATGCGCGCCCTCATGCCGCGCCCTCCTCTCAGCAACGACTTCTCCTGGTCCAAGAGCCGCCACGAGAAGTTCTCCGAGTGCCTTCGCGCGTACTACCTCTACTACTACCGCTCCTGGGGCGGCTGGGAGGCGAGCGCGCCCAAGGACGTGCGCGAGCTCTACGTGCTGAAGAAGCTGGGCAACCGCTACACGTGGGCCGGCAGCGTGGTGCACGAGAGCATCAAGGACGTGCTGCTGGACTGGCGCGCGGGCCGCCAGGTGGACCCGGCGGCGGTGGAGGCGCGCACGCGCAAGCTGATGCAGGACGACTTCCGGCACTCGCGCTCGAAGAACTACTGGTCGCAGAAGTACCGCAAGCAGTTCACCGGCCTGGTGGAGCACGAGTACGCCGAAGCCGTGCCGGACGAGGCGTGGAAGCAGAACTGGGAGACGGTGCGCTCCGCGCTGTCGTGGTTCTTCTCCTCGCGCTGGAAGGACCTGGCGCACAGCCTCAAGCCCGAGCAGTGGCTGGAGGTGGACGCGGGCTTCGACTTCGCCCACTTCACGCTGGACGGCCTCAAGGTCTTCGCGATTCCCGACTTCGCCTTCGTGGACGCGGACGGCACGCCGGTAGTGGTGGACTGGAAGACGGGCAAGTCGCGCGAAGGGTATGACGAGCAGGTGCTCGGCTACGCGCTCTATGTGGCGCAGCGCTACCGCTTCCCGGTGGAGAAGGTGCGCGCTTCGCTCGTGTACCTCAACGAGGGCAAGGAGCAGGACGTCACGGTGGACCCGGACGCCATGGCCTCCTTCCGCCGGCACTTCGAGCAGAGCGTGGCGAAGATGCGCGCGCTGCTGAAGGACGCGGCCACCAACACGCCGCTGGACGCCTCCGCGTTTCCGCCCACGGAGTCGCTGACGGCCTGCGCGCGGTGTGTCTTCCGCCGCCCCTGCGGGCGCGAGGGCGCCGTCGCCCAGGCGCCCCGGCCGCAGCAGGTGGCGTGAGGCGGCGTCCGGCTAGCGCGCCGACGCGAGCCGCCGCACCACCACGCCCGCCGCGTTCATCCCGAAGCAGGACGTGACGAAGGCCACGCTGCCGTCAATCTGCGTGCGGTGGTCGCAGGTGTGGAACTCGTTGTCCTGCGGGCACACGCACAGGAAGCCGTCGGTGGCGTCGTCGTACTGGAGCGTCACCGGCAGCCGCCGCGCTTCAATGGAGTACACGGCGGTGATGCCCGTGTGCTTGTCCGTCTCCACCGCGTACTTGCGCTTGAGCAGCTTGCGGATGTCCTTGGCGAAGGGGTCCATGTGCGTCTCGGACAGGTCCTCCACGCGGATGGCGGTGGGGTCCAGCCGGCCCGCCGCGCCCATGGAGCTGACCACCGGTACGCCCAGCGTCACGCAGCGGTGCAAGAGGTGCAGCTTCGCCTTCACGTTGTCGATGGCGTCCACCACGAAGTCGTACTGGCCCGCCTGAAGCATCTGCTCGGCCACGTCCGCGCGGTAGAACTCGCGCACCGCCTCCACCTTCGCCGCCGGGTTGATTTCCTGGCAGCGCTGCGCCATCAGCTCCGCCTTGGGCTTGCCCACGGCCTTCACTGTCGCGTGGAGCTGGCGGTTGGTGTTGGTGACGCACACGTCGTCGTGGTCCACCAGCGTCAGGTGGCCAACGCCGCTGCGCACCAGGCCCTCCGCCGCGAAGCTGCCCACGCCGCCCAGGCCGAACACCACCACGCGGGCGTTGGCCAGCCGCTCCATCGCGGAGTCGCCCAGCAGGCGGCCGGTCCGGTCGAAGCGGCGGGAGAGCTTGAAGGGACGGGCGAGCGAGTCCGGGGCGGTGGGCGGAGTCTCAGGGGAGGGGAGCGGCTGCGGGGTCATGGCGGTCCTCTATAACGCGACCGCTCGCCTACCGCGAAGGCGCAGGGAAAGCTTCCCGGAAGAAGCGGCGGGCATTCTCGGTCGTCTGCCGGGCGACCGCCTCGGCGGGCTCCCCTCGGACGCGGGCCATGCCCTCCAGGATGTGGGGAAGGTAGCCGGGCTCGGAGCGCGTCCCTCGGTGGGGCGTGGGGGCCTGGTCCGGGGCATCCGTCTCCGCCATCAGCCGCTCCAGGGGGATTGCCCGGAGCGCGTCCAGCGGCTTGCGGGCCTCCGCCCAGGTGACGGGGCCCGCGAAGGAGAAGTGGCAGCCCTTCTGCAAGTAGAAGCGCGCCAGCTCCACGCCGCCGCTGTAGCTGTGCAGGAGCAGGCCCGCTTCCGGTAGCGGCTCTTGCTTGAGCAGCTCGATGAGGGCCGGGTGCAGCCGGTGGCAGTGCATCAGCACGGGCAGGCCGTGCTTGCGCGCCAGCGCGAGGTGCCGCTTCAGCACCCTCACCTGCCGCTCCAGCGGCGCGCCCGGCAGGCTGGGGCCGTCCAACCCGCACTCGCCCACGGCCGCCGCGCCGCCCTTCGCGAGCAGCGCGTCCAGGTGCTCGAGCACGGCGTCGTCCTCTTCGGGCGGCATGTCAGGGAGGAGCTGCGGGTGGATGCCCAGGCCCACCTGAAGGCGGGCATCCTGTCGGGACAGCTCCCGCAGGGGCTCCCAGTCACGCGGACCCACGCCAGGAATGACGATGCCGTGAAGCCCCGCGGCCCAGGCGCGCGCGAGGACATCATTCCTATCCTCATCAAAGCGCGCCGCATCCAGGTGGCAGTGGGTGTCTATCATTGAGCAGGGCACTCCTCGTGGCCGTTCAGTCAGGAACACGCTGCGCGCTCCTGCACCGCAGGGTAGGCACGCCCGGAAAGCCTGACGGTATACGCGCCCTCTGTTCTTCGGAGGGTTTCCATGACCATGCGTGTCGTTTTCAGCGCGCTGTGTGGCGCGCTGCTGGTGCTGTCGACGGGGTGCGGTGACGAGTGTGTCGATGCTTTCGACTGCCGGCGCGACAACGGGCCACCCCCGGAGGGGCAGGAGTGGACGTGCCGCTCTGGCGACTGCGAGCTGCGCGATGTCCAGCCGCCGCCCGAGGAGGACGCGGGGACCGAAGAGGACGCGGGCACCGAGGAAGACGCGGGGACCGGAGAGGACGCGGGCACCGAGGAGGATGCCGGCACGGACGCGGGCACGGGCGGCGACGGCGGCGTGGTCGTCATCGGCACCGGGGCCAAGGATGAGGCTTGCACCTCGTCCGCCGACTGCGCCGCGGGCCTGCGCTGTGAGGGCGCGGCCGAGGCCATGACGTGCCAGTCGCTGCACGTGGCCTTCACGGCCATGGATGACACCGACGCCATGGCGGCGGTGGTGACGCGCTTCGACGAGCCGGAGCCCACCCGGCTGTCGGACGCCGCGGTGAACAGCCGCTACCCGCGCTGGAACCCGGCCGGCAACCGGATCGCCTTCGTCCAGGGCGCCACCGAGACGGGCACCTCGACGGGGAACCTGGCCGGTGAGCTGGTGGCGCGCGACGTGCCGCTGGTGGCGGACCCGCCCGCGGTGCTCGCCAACGGCACCACGGGCAGCACCGAGGGCTTCCTCTACCTGGAGTGGGAGCCGGGTGACTCGCTCCTGTACGTGCGCCGCGCGGGCGACAGCATCTCCGGCATCTCCCGCGTCCCGGCCGAGGGCGGCACGGTGGAGGAGGCCACGGCCGCGGGCACCTTCCCGGACTGGCGCAACGGCGACACGTTCGCGTTCAGCACCGCCACCGTCGGCCTCTCCACGGCCACCGTGGGCGGCGCGCCCACGCCGCTGGCCATCGCGGGCGCCACGGCGGAGCAGCCGCACTACAACCGCGTCAATGACCAGCTCCTGTTCCTCCGTCCGGATGACACGCGGCCGGTGGGGCTGAACGCCGCGCTCTACATCGTCCCGGTGGGCGGCGCCGCCGTGCAGACGATTGCCGAGTTCAGCACGGCGGCCGTCGAGGGTGGCTCGGTGGATTCCTACATCGCCAACCCCACCTGGGCGCCGGACGGCAGCTGGGTGGCGTACGTGCGCGCCTACTTCTTCAACCCCACCACGGGTGAGCCGGTGCTCTGCGGCGGCGCCGCCTCGCCCTGCGCCGGCGACCCGGGCAACATCGTCTTCCTGCGCCGCATCAACACGGCGGACGGCGCCCCGGTGGGGGATGAGGTCAGCTTCGCCGAGGGCGCCACGCTCCCGTCGTTCTCTCCGGATGCCCACCACGTGGCCTACATCCAGGGGGGGCAGCTCTACGTCCAGCAGATTGACCCGGTGGCAGGCGCCAAGGTGGGTGACCCCATCATCCACCCGGTGGGCGACTACACCCTCCAGACGTCGCGCGGCGATGACCACCGCCCGCGCTGGCAGCCCCGGTAGCCCCGGGCCGCTGACGGCGTGAAGTCCCAGGCCCGCGTCTCCCCAAGGGGACGCGGGCCTTCGTCGTTTCCGGCCTGGCGCGCGGTGCCTTGTCTCGGCGCGGGATGCGGCATAGGGAGGGGCGCGCTGGCCCGCTCCTGGGCCCGTCCACCGGAGGACCCGCATGAGGCGCATTCTTGTTCCTGGCTTCCTGCTCTTCACCGCCTGCGCCACCGTGCCGCCTCACCGCCTGGACGTGGGCAGTGGTGGCACCGTGGCCGAGGAGCCACAGGCGCTGGCCGCACCTGTGCGCCTGGAGACACGCTCCGGCAGCTTCCTGGTGCACCCGAACAACGCCGAAGACTTCGAGAAGCTGCTCGCGGGAGAGCCCACGCGGCAGCGCTACACCGCCGGCATCCTGCTGGCGGGAGACTGACGTCCACGCCGGCGCGCGGACAGCCGCACGCGCCACGCTGACGGGGACAGGGGCGGAGGGCTCAGCCCTCTACGACGATGCGGCGCCCCAGCGCCCGGGTCATCTGCGGCGAGGTGAGCTGGGCCAGCACATCCACCAGCTCCCCACCGGAGGTCTCGAAGGCCGCCGCGATGACCTCGCCCACCGTCAGGTGGACCTTGTCCGCCGCCGCCCGGGCCCGCTGGGCCGTTCGCCGGAGCGCGGGCATCACCCGCCGGCCCTGCCTGGGAACCGCGCCACTTCTACGAGTCGTCCGCTTGCCCATGGGTTCCTCCCACCGCACCGTGCTACGCGGGTGAGTACACCGTGGGTCTGACACATGCAGTTGAGGTGCCAGCCGCCTGACTACCTGTCCGGTGGGACAATGCCCCTCATTTCCCAGGTAGAAAGCGGGGTTAAGCAGACAGCCAGCTCGCCGGGTTCACGGTGCTGCCCGGGTATGAATCGTTTCATCGAGCGTTTTCGTTCACTCCGAGCGCAATCTCGACGTTTCGTTCAACGGCCTTGTTTCGTCACGTGGCTTACAATTCTTGGCACCCAGGTCCAATCTGACCTCGATGTCAGAGTCGAGCCTTCCCGCAGAAGTCTGCCTTTCCGGGCGGAAAGCCTGAATCTCCTGACACGAATGTCGTGGCCTCGTGGGCGGCGCGGGCAGTGCGGTATACGCCGAGGGCCATGCCTCAGACTCTCTGCCCGAATTGTGGCCACAGCCCCATTCCGCGCGGTGCCAGTGCGTGCCCCTCGTGCGGGGAGCCGTTCGACCATCTCCAGTCCCACAAGAAGGTCGGCCGGATGCGGTTGGACCGGCCCATGGTGGAGGCGGACGACGACGCCACGGTGTTCGGCGGGGACCTCGTCACCAGCGCGGTGTCCGCCCATCCGGGCCCGGCGGCGGGGGTGTTGCTGGCGAGCGCCGCGGCCTGGTTCGTCCGCGCCGCGGGCCTGTTGGGCTCGCTGGAGGACCCGGCGTGGACGTACGGGCTGGTGTGCCTGGACGCGGTGCTCGCGCTGGTGCTGGTGCTCAACCGGGGCCCCGCGAAGGGGGTGGCGCAGGTGGGCCTGGTGCTGCAACTGCTGGCCACGGGCTGGCTGGCGCGCGAGGCCCCCCTGGCGCCGGTCCACGTGGCCTACTTCATCCTCGGGGTGCTCGCGTTGGTGATGGTGGTGGGCGAGCCGGGGCCCATGCGGCGTTATCTGGGGCTGGGGCTGGGCCTGGGGGCAGCGGTCGCCTCCGCGGGGTTGCTGGCGCTTCCCATTTCGGGGCTGTCGGGCGCGGGCGTGCGGCAGTCCCTGGTGGGCAGCGAGCTGGGGTATCGGCTGGAGCTGCCCGCGGGGTGGGGGCAGCTGACGCGCGAGCAGCTCGCACCGCACCTGGCGCTGCCCGCGTCCACCCTGCAGGGCGGCGGCGTGGGCTTCGGCGACGCGGCGCGGGGGCGCTACGGCCTGCTCTGGGTGGAGCGCGGGACGGGCAAGGCGGCGGCCGTGGGGTGCAAGGGATTGCTCCAGGCGCTGGGCGGCACGTTGGGACAGGCGCTGTCACTGCCCGCGCCTCCGGCGTTGGGGAGCAAGGCCACCGTGCATCCGCTGCGCACGCCGGGGGGGGCGGAGGGCACGCTGGCGTGCGGGGTGCTGGCGGACGGGCGGCTCGTGGGGCTGGCGGTGGTGGCCGCCCAGGCGAGTGGCGGCGCGGACGAGGTGGCCTTCACGACGGTGGGCGCGGGACTCGCGTTGCAGTAAGGGGCTCGTCGCCATGAACGTCCAGGTCCTCTTTCACGACAGCTGCTTCGACGGCGCCGCGAGCGCGGCCGTGTTCTCCCGCTTCTATCGGGAGCGCGTCCGGCCGGACGCGGCCTTCCGGTACCTCGGTCTGAACCACAAGCCGGGCGCCGAGGGCATCGACCCGGCGGTGTTCACCGGTGAGGAGAACGTCATCGTCGACTTCCGCTACAGCCAGGACGCGAGGCTCACGTGGTGGTTCGACCACCACGCCTCCGCCTTCCAGCAGCCGGGGGACGAGGCGCACTTCCGCGCGGACACCAGCGGGCGCAAGTTCCACGACGCGCACCGCAAGAGCTGCACGAAGTACCTGGCGGACGTGGCCCGGGAGCGCTTCGGCTGGGATGCGTCGCCCCTGTCGGACCTCATCCACTGGGCGGAAATCATCGACGGGGCCCAGTTCCCCTCGCCGCAAATGGCGGTGGCGCTGGAGGAGCCGGCGCTGCGCATCATGACGGTGCTGGAGGCCAACAAGGACCCGGGCCTCATCCCCGAGGTCATCCGCCGCATGCAGTCCGATTCGCTGGCGGACATCGCCGCCTCGCCGCTCATCGCCACGCCGCTTGCGCCGCTGCTGGCGCGCCACCAGGCGAACATCGAGCTGGTGCGTGCCCAGGCGCGCTACGAGCGCGGCGTCGTCTTCTTCGACCTCGTGGATGAAGGCGTGGACAGCCTCAACAAGTTCATCGCCTACGCCCTCTACCCGGACGCGCGCTACACGCTGTGGGTGGGGAAGGGGGCCTCGCGGGCCAAGGTGTCCATCGGCTCCAACCCGTGGAAGCCGGAGCTGCGGCGGCACGACTTGTCCGCCATCGCCGGGCGCTACGGCGGAGGCGGGCACCCGGTGGTGGCCGCGGTGAGCTTCAAGGCGGACCAGTCCGACAAGGCGCGCGCCGCCTATGCGGAGATTCTCGCGGAGCTGTCCTCCGACGCGTGACGGCGCGGGCGTCAGCGGCGCTCGAAGAAGCGGAAGCCCGCCTGTCGCAGCAGCCGCACCACCGTCACCATGGGCAGGCCCTGCACGTTGGCGCGGTCGCCGTCGAGCCGCTCCAACAGGGCCTGGCCGGCCTCCTCCACGCGGTAGCTGCCGCAGCAGCCCTCCCACTCGTTCAGGTCGAGGTAGCGCTCCAGCTCCTCGTCCTTCACCGCGTAGAACGTCAGCCGCGCCGTCTCCACGGACTCGTGCGCCTCGCCGCCGGGCCCCACCAGGCACACCCCGGTGTGGATGGCGTGGGTGGTGCCCACCAGCTTGCGCAGTTGCTCCCGAGCCGCGCTCCGGTCCACCGGCTTGGAGAGGACCTCGCCCGCCACCTCGACGAGCTGGTCCGCGCCCAGCACCCAGGCCTCCGGGTGCCGCTGATGCACCGCGCGGGCCTTGCGCGACGCGAGCGCCCGCACGGCCTCCGTCACCGACAGGTGCGGGGCCACCACCTCGTCCACGCCGGGGGCCTCGGCGCGGTAGGGAAGCCTCAGTCCATCCATCAGGGCCCGCCGGGCGCTCGACGTGGAGGCCAGAATCAATTCGCTCATGGGATGGGCAACCTAGTGCAGTGTGGAGCGGGTGGGTGTCCGGTCGCGTCAGCAGGCGAGCATGCACGTCCTGGCTTCCCGGGCACGGGGTGATGCCGTACCCTGGCGGCCCATGTCGCGGCGCGGTCTGCTCGCCTTCTGTCTCCTCATCGTTGCCTGCAAGCGCGGCCCTCCGGCCTCCGAAGCGCCGGACGCGTCCTGTCCGGCCGTGCCTGCCCTCAGCGGGCCTGGCGCCGGGTCGCCCACCGCCAGCGTGCGCCCCGCGCCGCCTCCCGAGGACGCCACCCACCGGATGCAGCCGCTGGCCGTGTGCCGCTCGGACGGCGCGGCCCCGTTGGATGCGTCGCGTCGCTACTTCGAGGAAGGCCGCTTCGAGGAGTCCCTGTCCTGCGCCGCCCAGGCCGCCGCGCTGGAGCCGGACCTGGCCACCGCCCACGCGGAGCGCGGCGTGGCGCTGGCCGCCCTGGGCCGCGAGACGGAGGCGCAGCTCGCCTATGCGCGGGCGCTCGCCATCGACCCGGGGGACCCGTCCGCGCTCCTGGGCTCGGCGCACCTGTACGCCGTGCAGCTGTCCTCCACCCGGGAGCGGGACGAACTGGGCGCGCTCTACGCGGAGCGCGGCCTGTCCCAGCCCAACACGCCCCCGGAGCTGATTCCGCACCTCGCGCTGGTGGCCGCCATGGCCTTCAATGATTTGGGGCAGGCGGAGTCCTCGCTGGCGCACTCGGCCATTGTCCTGGCGCGAAATCCCGGCAGCCGCGAGGCCCTCTACGAGCGCGCCCTGGCCCTCTTCGAGCTGTGCCGCTTCCGGGAGGCCCGCACCGCCTTCACCCGCCTCGTGGACGACCCGGAGCGCGCCGCGCACGCCCACCACCACCTGGGGCTCCTGCTGGAGCGCGAGGGCAAGTGGGAGCAGGCGCAGGGCCACTTCGACCAGGCGCGCACGCTGGCGCCCGACGACTTCCCCGAGCCGCCGCTGCCCGCGGAGGAGGACTTCCGCGCTCAGGTGGTGAAGGCCGTCGCCGAGCTGCCCAGGGACATGCGGGGGGACTTGGACGGCGTGCCCGTCACGGCGGAGGAGCTGCCCGCGGACGCGGACCTGCTGGCCAACCAGCCGCCGCTGTCGCCCACGATTCTGGGCCTCTTCCGGGGCCCGCCGCTGGGCGAACCCTGTGACGGCTCCGAGGTGCCGTGCCGCTCCGTGGTGCTCTACCGCCGCAACCTGGCGCGCGCCGTCCGGACGCCCGAGGAGCTTCGCGAGCAGATCCGCGTGACGTTGCTGCACGAAATCGGGCACCTTCGCGGCGAAGACGACGAAGAACTGGCCGCTCGCGGCCTGGAGTGAGCCTGATGCCCCCCCATGCAGCCCTGCCCGTCGCGCGTGTCAGCCCCAAGGGGGCGCGCTCGCTGCGGCACTTCAATCCCTGGTTGTACCGCACCGAAATCGCCGCCCCGCCCGACGTGAAGGGCCCCGGCGCCGTGGTGCTGGTGGTGGACGCCCAGGGCAACCCCATTGGCCAGGCCCTCTACGCCCGCCGCTCGCCCCTGGCGCTGCGCCTGCTGACGCGCAAGAGCCCCGCCGAGGAGCCGGTGGACGACGCCTTCTTCCGCCGCCGCCTGGAGGCCGCCCTGGCGCGCCGGGCGTTTCTGTCCAGCCGTGACGGGCTGCGGCTGGTGCACGGCGAGGCGGACCAGCTCCCGGGCCTCTTCGTGGACCGCTACGGAAAGGGCCTCACGCTCCAGACGCTCTCCGAGGGCATGGACGCGCGCAAGGAGACGCTGGCGAAGATGCTGGTGGAGCTCACCGGCGCCACCCACGTCATGTGCCGGGATGACGCCTCTGGCCGTGACTTCGAGGGCCTGCCGCGCGAGGCGCGCCTGCTGCACGGCGAGGGCGCCGCGCGCTTCACCTACCACGAGGGGGAGAACCGCTTCGAGGTCGACCTGCAGGGCGACATGAAGACGGGCGCCTTCCTGGACCAGGTGGACAACCACCTGCGGGCCGGGGAGCTGGCGCGCGGCGAGGGGCTGGACCTCTTCAGCTACCACGGGGGCTTCGCGCTCTCGCTGGCGCGCACCTGCACGTCCGTGCTGGCGGTGGAGCAGGACGAGAAGGCCGCCGCGCGCGCCAAGGCCAACGCCGAGGCCAACGGCCGCGCCAACGTCACCGTGGAGAACGCCAACGCCTTCGACGTGCTGCGCCGCTTCGACACCAGCGGGCGTCGCTTCGACACCGTGGTGTTGGACCCCCCCGGGCTGGCCAAGCGCCGCGAGGGCCTGGCCACCGCGCTGCGCGCCTACCATGAGCTGAACCTGCGCGCCTTCCGCTGCCTCAAGCCGGACGGGCTGCTCGTCACCTGCTCCTGCTCCGGCAAGCTGGACCGCGCCGCCTTCGAGGAGATGGTGCTGGCGGCCGCCGCGGACGCGAAGCGGCCGGTGCAGATTCTGGAGCGGCGGGGCGCGGGGCTGGACCACCCGGTGCTGGCCGGGCTGCCGGAGACGGAGTACCTGAAGGCCCTCTACGTGCGCGCCCTCTGACGAGGCAAGGGGCGGGGCTGGGGCCTACGGAATGCCCAGCTCCTTGCGCAGCCGGCCCACGACCTTGAAGTACTCCGTCCGGGGGAAGGGGACGTTGAGGATGTGGAAGTCCTTCTTCGCCAGGCCCACGCAGCCGAAGCAGTAGTTGCAGTCCTGCAGGTTGCGGCTCAGCACCAGGTACGCGCTGGTGGAGCAGTTCTCGCTCTGGACGCAGTACGCGCAGGCGTTGCAGCTCTTGCAGTCCACGCAGTGCGAGCAGTTGTTGCACAGCTCGCACCGGGTGCAGTGCGTGCACGTGAAGCAGCTGTCGCAGTCCTTGCAGAACATGCAGTTGGCGCAGCGCTGACAGCCCTCACACGCGTAGGAGCCGGGGTTGCCCGGATCGGACGCGAAGCTCTTGGCCAGCTTCTGGAACTGCTCCAGGAACTCCCGCTTGCCCAGGGTGGACACCAGCTCCCGCGCCGCCTTCTCCTGCGCGACCAGGTCCGCCTTGTCGGGCCGCGTTCCTTTGTCCTTCACCACCTGGGACACTCCTTCATCAGTTCGGACCGGGCCTCAGGCGAGCCAGTCCCGCGAGGTCGATGCCGCGCGCCACCCGGCGCACCTCCACCGTACCCGGAAATCCCCGGCTGGTGACGGCAACCACGTAGCGCCCCCCCACAAGGAGGTTCGCTTCGGCCACGGACTCCTCCGCGTCGTACCGCACGAAGCCCACGGCGTCGTCCATGTGGATGGGCGCGGACGGGTCACTGGCCGGCTTGCCCCGGGAGCGGTCGGCGGCCTCCTGGATGGCCTTGCCAATGCGCTCGCCCATGGTGGTGTCCACGATGCGCACCTTCACCTCGCGCCCCTCACCTCGGGTGTAGCGCCGCTCGGCCTCGGAGACGGACACCTCGCCGTACTTTCCGGTGGAGCCCTGGGTGTGCGCCACCGTGAAGCCGTCCAGCCGTTCTGGAAGGAAGGGCGCCAACTGCTTGAAGTACACGCAGGGCGCGCTCGCCGCCGGCACCACGGGTGTCACCTCCGGGGACGCGCCGGACCCGCCGAGGCATCCCGTGCCCAGGACGAGTGCGAGAAAAGCGCCAGAGCGCCTGGGGAAAAAAGAGTCGCGCACGAACGAATCAAAGGGTATCCCCGCCCCGCGCGCAATGGACCTCTCGAAGCTCAATCCTCCGCAGCGCGAGGCCGTGGTCACCCTGGAGGGACCGCTCCTCGTGCTGGCAGGCGCTGGCAGCGGCAAGACGCGCGTCATCACCCACCGCATCGTCCACCTGCTCAACGAGCGGCCAGGCCTCATCATGGCCCGCAACATCCTGGCGGTGACCTTCACCAACAAGGCCGCCACGGAGATGAAGGAGCGCCTGGTCCACATGGCGGGGCCTCGGGCGCAGGGCGTGCTGGTGTGTACGTTTCACGCCTTTGGCGCGGAGATGCTCCGCGAGGACATCCACCGGCTGGGTTGGCCCAGGAAGTTCGCCATCGCCGACATGGGCGACCAGCTGGCCAACATCCGGCGCGCCATGCGTGAGCACAAAATCGACGACCGGTCGTTTGATGCGCGCAAGGTGCTCAACCTCATCTCCAAGGCGAAGAACTCCGGCAAGGCGCCGGAGCCCAAGCCGGAGGGGATTGGGGATGACTACGACCTCATCACCCACATGGTGTACCCGGACTATCAGCTGTCGCTGAAGGCCCAGGGCTCCGTGGACTTCGACGACCTGCTGCTGCTGCCCGCGCGCCTGCTGCGTGAGCACCCGGACCTCTACGAGAAGTACACCAAGCGCTTCCGCTACCTGCTGGTGGACGAGTTCCAGGACACCAACACCGCGCAGCTGGAACTGCTGAAGCTGCTGGCGGGCCGCTCCCGCAACGTGTGCGCGGTGGGCGACGACGACCAGTGCATCTATTCGTGGCGCGGCGCGGAGGTGCGCAACATCCTCGACTTCGACCGCCTCTTCCCGGGAGGGAAGGAGGTCCGGCTGGAGCAGAACTACCGCTCCGTCCAGACGGTGCTGGACGCGGCCAACGCCGTCATCGCGAAGAACCCCGAGCGCAAGGCCAAGCAGATGTGGACCGACCGCAAGGGGGGCGCGAAGGTGAAGGTGGTGACGTGCCCCAATGACGAAGAGGAGGCCCGCTTCGTCGCGCACGAAATCCAGAAGCACATGGCCCTGGGCGTCTCCGCGGACGACATCGCCGTGCTCTACCGGACCAACGGCCAGTCCCGCCCCATTGAAGAGACGCTGCGGGAGAAGAACATCGGCTACGAGGTGGTGGGCGGCAGCGAGTTCTTCGACCGGCGCGAGGTGAAGGACGTCATCGCGTACTTCAAGGTCATCGTGAACAAGCTGGACGAAATCTCGCTCCTGCGCATCGTCAACGTGCCCTCGCGCGGCATTGGCGACGTGACGATGGAGCGCCTGAACGTCCACGCCCGGGGCGAGGGCGTCACGCTGTGGACGGTGATGAAGAAGGCCACCGACTATGAGGACCTGCCGCCGGGGGCCGGGGCCCGGGTGGCGGACTTCGTGGACCTGGTGGAGCGCTACCGCGCCGCGTACGAGCACGGCCAATTGGCCAACGTGACGCGCAAGCTGCTGGAGGAGATTGGCTTCCGCGAGGCCACCCGCGCCCACGCCACCAGCGCCACCGCCGCGGACAAGAAGCTCAAGGGCGTGGACGGCGTGCTCAACTCGCTGGAGAACTTCGAGAAGCGCGAGGGCCCCAAGGCCAGCCTGCCGACGTACCTCAACCGCCTGAGCCTGGACACCCGGCAGGAGGAAGAGGAGGTGCCGGGCGCCAACCGCCGCGTCACCCTGATGACGGTGCACGCCTCCAAGGGCCTGGAGTACCGGCTCGTCTTCTTCATCGGCATGGAGGAGGACCTGATGCCCCACGGGGGCATGCAGGGCGAGGCGCAGAACCTCGAGGAGGAGCGGCGCCTCTGCTACGTGGGCATCACCCGCGCCAAGGAGGTGCTCTACCTCACCCGCGCGGCCACCCGCGTGAAGCGCGGCAAGGAGGTGCCCCGGACGCCCTCGCGCTTCCTGGAGGACCTGCCGCCGGAGGTGATTGAGACGGTGGAGATGGACGCGCCGCGTCAGGGGCCTCCCACCACGGAGGAGAAGAAATTCTTCGCCAACCTGAAGGAGCGCTTCAAGAAACCCGCGACTCCAGGCGCCCCTCCAGGCGGCGCCGGGCCGTCCGGGGGAGCGGCCCGGTAGGTGGGCGCTCCCTGTCCGGGGCGTCCCGGAGGGGGAGGGCAGGGAATCCAGACGTCCGGTGCGGTGCGACCTTGACTTGATCCGCCACACCCACTAGGACGGTCGGCCTTTCCGGGCCTCCGTGAAGTTTTCACGGTCGACCCGCGGTTGATTAAGCACGAGCAGCGGTCCCTGGAATGCACACGGCGGCCGCGAGAAGTCTGGAGTGCACGAAATGTCGCAGAAGACCTACAGCGCGAAGGCTGGGGACATCAAGCGCCAGTGGCACGTCATTGACGTGTCCGACAAGGTGCTGGGCCGCACGGCGAGCCAGATTGCCACCCTGCTGAAGGGCAAGCACAAGGCCATCTACACGCCGTCCATGGACACGGGCGACCACGTGGTCGTCATCAACGCCGAAAAGGTGAAGGTGACGGGTACGAAGGAGCAGGACAAGATGTACTACCGGCACCCGCGTGCGGGTTTCCCGGGCGCCCTGAAGATCACCAACCTGGAGAAGCTCCGCCAGCGTCACCCCGAGGACATCATCATCAACGCCGTGCGGCGCATGCTTCCGCGCAACGCGCTGGGCCGCCAGATGATGACGAAGCTGAAGGTCTACGCAGGTGACACGCACCCGCACGCGGCCCAGAAGCCTGCCGCGTTCGAGGTCGAGGCGTAAGGGAGACAACGTCCATGCCCATCCACCAAGAGCTCGGTTTCTACGCCACCGGCCGCCGCAAGGAGGCCACCGCCCGCGTCTGGATTCGTCCTGGCACTGGCCTCGTCACCATCAACGGCCGCGAGCTGAACGAGTACTTCGGCCGCGAGACGTCCAAGATGGTCCTCAACCAGCCCCTCGAGATCCTCGAGCAGAAGGGCAAGGTTGACGTCACGGTCAACGTCAAGGGTGGCGGTCTCTCCGGCCAGGCCGGCGCCATCCGTCACGGCATCGCCCGTGCGCTGTGCTCCTTCAACCCGGAGTTCCGTCCGGCGCTGAAGAAGGCCGGCTTCCTCACCCGCGATGCTCGCGCGGTCGAGCGCAAGAAGTACGGTCAGCCGGGCGCGCGTCGCCGGTTCCAGTTCTCCAAGCGCTAAGCGACTCGCTCGGCAGCTGGGTTGTCCTCACGCGGCGGGGGTCCTCATTCGGGGGCCTCCGCCGATGTGTTTTCGGGGTCCATCACGCCCCATCGCATGCGTGCGCGAGCGTCTGGTAGCATCCGCTCCGCTCATGGAACTCAACGAGATCCTCCAGATCGCCCTGCGCGGCGGTGCCTCCGACATTCATCTCAAGGCAGGCCTGCCGCCCATGTTCCGCGTGGACGGTTCGCTGGTTCCGCTGAAGGACGGCCGCCGCCTCCCTCCCGAGGAGGTGGCGCGCATGGCCTTCGGCATCATGAACGAGTTCCAGAAGGAGAAGTTCAAGGGGAGCAACGAGGTGGACCTGGCCTACGGCGTGCCGGGGCTCGGGCGCTTCCGCGTGAACGTCTTCCAGCAGCGTGGCACCGTGGGCGCCGTGCTGCGTGTCATCCCCTTCAAGGTGATGAGCATCCAGGACCTGATGCTGCCCCAGATTCTCGCCAAGATTTGCGGGGAGGAGCGCGGCCTGGTGCTGGTGACGGGCACCACGGGCTCCGGCAAGTCCACCACGCTGGCGGCGATGATTGATTACATCAACGCCAACGAGACCAGCCACATCATGACGATTGAGGACCCCATCGAGTTCCTCATTCGCGACAAGCGCTCCATCGTGAACCAGCGCGAGGTGGGCGTGGACACGATGAGCTTCGCGCAGGCGCTCAAGAGCGCGCTGCGGCAGGACCCGGACGTCATCCTCGTGGGCGAAATGCGAGACCACGAGACCATCGAAACGGCGCTCCACGCCGCGGAGACGGGCCACCTGGTGATGTCCACGCTGCACACGCTGGACGCGACGGAGACCATCAACCGCATCGTCTCCGCCTTCCCGCCGCACCAGCAGAAGCAGGTGCGCCTCCAGCTGGCCAGCGTGCTCAAGGGCGTGGTGTCCCAGCGTCTGGTGCCGCGCGCGGACGGCAAGGGCCGCGTGGCCGCCGTGGAGGTGCTGCGTGTCACGGCCCGTGTCCGCGAGATGATCGAAGACAAGGACCGCACGAAGGAGATCCACGACGCCATTGCCCAGGGCACGGACACGTACGGGATGCAGACCTTCGACCAGTCGCTGATGAGCCTGGTGCGGCAGGGGCTCGTCACCTACGAGGAGGCCCACCGGCAGGCCACCAACCCGGACGACTTCGCGCTGCGCTTCTCCGGCATCAGCGGCACGTCCGACTCCAAGTGGGACAACTTCGATTCGAAGCCCGGCGATTCGCGGCCCATCCCCGGCTCCTCCGCCTTCGCGCAGAAGGGGGCGCCCACGGGTGCGCCAGCGCCGCAGGCCGCGCCCGCTCCGGCGCCCATGGCGCAGCCCATGCGTCCAGCGGCGCCGGCGCCCCATCAGATGCGTCCGGGCGCTCCGCCGCCGCAGGCCACGCGTCCGGGGGCTCCGTCCGGCGCGCCGGTGGGGCGTCCCATGGCGCCGCCCGCCGCGCGCCCGCCTGCGCCCGCTCCGGCCCCGGCACCCGCCGCGGCAGGTGGGGACGACGACTTCCAGATCGAGCGCTTCTAACGGCGCCGCTGTCCCCGACAGCGGCGGTTACGCGTCGTCCTCACCCAGCAGCGCGCGCAGCCGGGACAGGCGGATGGGGCCGACGAGGCCCTCCTTGGACAGCGCCTGGAGCAGCTGCGCGGTGGCCTGAACCTTGGCCTCCTGCTCCTCCTCGGGACGGTCCACCACCTCCGCGTCGAGCACGGCCTCCATGTGCTCGGGGTTGATGGGCGCGGGCCCTTCCGACCACGCGATGTCGAAGAGGGCGCGGGCCATGCCCTCACGCACCTTCCGCTCCGCGTCGTTGGCCGCGGCCTTCACGAACGTGAGGAAGAGCGCGTCCACCGCCTCCTTGGTGAGCGCGGCCAGCGCGGGCACTTCGCCCAGCGCCTCCTTCACGTATTCGCTGTCGAAAGCGTCCACGTCCTGCTCGTAGCCGAAAGCCTCCTCCAGGAGGACGGAGGCCAGGAACGCGTCCGTCTCCTCTGGGCTGGCGCCTTCCTCGGCCAGGGCCTCGCGCGCCTTCTTCGTGGGCTCGGCCAGGGTGGCGTCCTGGTCCAGCGCGCGGACCGCGGCGTGGGCCGCCAGCAGCACGAGCGAAGCCTGGGCGTCGGTGGACAGGGTTCGGCCTCCCACGCCCAGCAGCACGGACTTGTGCTTCGGGTTGGCGGAGGCGGCGTCGGTGAAGGCCTGCTCTTCCGCGGAGAGGTCTCCGCCCGACTGCTGCTTGAGGAGCGTCTCCCGAGCGGCATCGGCGGCGAGGAAGCGGGCGAGTACGGGGTGCATGGCCGGGCCTGTTACCACATGCTAGGTATCCTGCCATGCCTCCGGAGGACGAAGGGCCCGACGCTGTTCGCCGTGCCACGGACGCGTGCCTGAAGCGCTTGTCCATGCGCGCGCGCAGCCGCCGCGAGCTGGAGCAGGCCCTGGCCCGGAAGGGCTTCACCGAAGCGGTGCGCGAGGCCGCGCTCGCCCGCGTGAAGGACTGGGGCTACCTGGACGACGAGCGCTTCGCGCGCGAGCGGGCCACCCAGCTCCTGGGCCGGGGTCGGCTGGGGCCGGAGGCGGTGGCCCACCGGCTGCGGGCGCACGGGCTGGAGGAGGGCACGGCCCAGCAGGCCCTCTCCGAGGCGAGCGACGCGGTGTCCTTCGACGCGCTGGCCACGGCCCGCGCGGTGCTGGAGAAGCGGGGGCTGCTCGGCCGCCCGCTGGAGGCCAGGGAGCGGGCCCGCGCAGGACGGCTCCTGGACAGCCGGGGCTTCTCGGAGGACGTCATCTACCGGTTGCTCGGAGAAGCTTCACTGGACCCCTCGGGGCCGGAGGAATAGCGTGGTGGGGATGCGTTCCGCCGTCGCCTTTCTGTCCGCCTTCCTGTTGTTCGGTACCGGGTGTGCGTCCCTCACGCAGGGCCAGGCCGGTGAGCCTGACTATGCCGCCGTCGCCGACGAAAACCTGCGGCTCGGCTCCGAGGCCCTGGAGAACAAGGACTTCTTCCGCGCCCAGAAGTACTTCGAGTACGTCCGGACGAAGTTCCCGTACCAGGAGGCCGCCCGCGAGGCCGAGCTGAAGCTGGCCGACGTGGACTTCGAGCGCGAGGCGCTCCCCGAGGCCAAGGAGCAGTACCAGTCCTTCATCAAGCTCCACCCCACGCACGCCAAGGTGGACTACGCCGCCTTCCGCTCCGCGCTGACGCACGTGCAGGCCTACCCCTCCGAGTTCTTCGCCCTGCCGCCTTCCCACGAGAAGGACCAGGGCGAAATCCGCTCCGCGCTGGTGGCCATGGAGGGGTTCCTGCGCCAGTACCCCCAGTCTCAGTATGTGGCGGAGGCGAAGACGCACCGGGAGGACGCCCAGCGCCGGCTCGCCTTGCACGAGCTGTACGCGGCCCAGTTCTACCAGAAGCGTGAGCGCTGGAAGGCCGTGGCCCAACGCCTGGAAGGGCTGCTGCGCCGCTACCCGGGCACGCAGTACGAGGAGGAGGCCCTCTTCGACCTGCACGACGCGTACGTGAAGCTGAATGACCCGCAGAAGGCGCAGGACACGCTGCGCCAGGTGCTGCGCCGCCTGCCCGGCACGCCCGCGGCGGAGCGCGCCCAACGTATGCTGGGCTCGTGAGGACGACCCAGGACTGGAGCCGCCTGGGTGGCGGCCTCATCGTCATCCTTGCGCTGAGCGCCACCCTGGCCCTGTTCGTTCCACGCTTCCTGGGCGCCGCGGCGGGCCCCGAGCTGGAAATCATCACCGCGCTCAAGGAGACGGAGTCCAGCGGCCTGTCGCTGCCCGTGCCCGGCGCGCCGGGGCCGCTGACGTCCCGGCAGCACCGCTTCGCCCGCATCACCGTCAACGTGGCGCCCGGAGGTCGGCGGGCGGAAGCGCAGGCCACGCTCGACTTCGAGGGCGCCCTGGGCGACACCCGGGTGGGCACCGCGGGCGTGGAGCGGGTACCCTTCGTGGTGCGAAACGGGTCCTGGGTGCCGGAGACGACGCCAGCGCCCCGGCTCCTGGCGGTGGTTACGGCGCTGGAGTCCCGCCGCAGGGCGCTCCAGGCAGCGGACGCGGAGTCCCTGGTGCGGCTGGCGGGGCCGGGCACGCCCGGCGTGGGCGGGCCGGAGTGGGAGCAGTTGCGCCAGGTCCGGGCGCGGGGTTACCAGGTGGAAGCGTGGTACGTGCGGCTGGAGCGGGACGACGCGGTGGTGACGGAGCATTGGCGCCTTCAGGGGGCGCTGCCGGCGCGGCCGGTGGACACCCGGGGCCAGCGGCGACTCTCGTTGTCGCTCAGTGGTGATGAATTCTTGTTTTCTCCCAGCCTCATGTAGGCTAGCCGTCTCGGAGGCAGGGCCCTGGCGGGCCGATTCATGGACGAGCCCCTCAAGCAGCTACTGACCCTCGGGCGCGGCTACTTCGAGAAGAAGCAGTACGCGCAGGCCGAGCAATACCTCGCGAAGATCGTCGAGCAGAATCCGACGTTCGCGGACGTATTCAACATGCTCGGCATCATCTACCACGACCAGGGGCAGTTCGCCCGGGCGCAGCGCGCGTTCGAATCCGCGCTACAGCTCAACCCCGCCTATACCGAGGCGGCGCTCAACCTGGCCGTCATCTACAACGACATGGGGAAGTACGCCGAGGCGAAGGAGGTCTACCAGGCCGCCCTCTCCCAGCAGAAATCCGGCCCGGACGAGCTGGACCCCTACGTGGAGAAGAAGATCGCCAACATGTACGGCGAGATTGGCGACGTCTTCGCCTCCAGCGGCGTGTGGGCCAAGGCCATTGAGGAGTACCGGCGCGCGCTCGCGCTGTGTCCTCAGTTCGTGGACATCCGCCTCAAGCTGGGCAACGCCCTGCGCGACGCGGGGGACAACGCGGCGGCCCTCATCGAATACGAGCAGGTCATCGCCCAGAACCCGGCTTTCATTCCGGGACACATCCAGTATGGAGTCGCGCTGTACTCGGCCGGGCGGCGGGCGGAGGCGGTGCAGGTCTGGGAGGACGTGCTGGTGCGCAGCCCCGGTAACAAGAGCGCGCAGATGTACCTCAACCTGGTGAAGGACCCCGGCAAGGCGGAGCAGGCTGGCTGACGACCATGGACACCCAAAAGACCTACGCCCTCAAGTTCATCTCAGGGAAGTACCAGGGCGGCGAATTCCCGCTGAAGGCGGACAAGCAGATCGTCATCGGCCGCTCCAGTGAGCTGGACATGGTGCTCGTGGAGGACATGGTCTCCCGCAAGCACGCGCGCATCAGCTTCTCCGATGGGAGCATCACCATCGAGGACCTGGGCTCCACCAACGGCACCTTCGTCAACGGTGAGAAGGTGAAGCAGTCCCGCTTGAAGGAAGGGGACCGCATCCTCATTGGCACGTCCATCCTCAAGCTCGTGCACCAGGGCGCTGAAGGCGCCAGCGTGGATGAGGGCACCGCCCGGCTGAAGCTGGAGGAGGCCGCCGCGGCCCAGGCCGCGCGGACGACCAACAAGGCCAGCTCCATGACGGGGAAGATTGAAGAGATTCCCCTCCCGGACCTGCTCCAGCTGTTCCACACGTCCAAGAAGAACGGCGTGCTGGTGGTGCAGCGCAGCGACCAGGAAGGGCGCATCTACCTGCGCCAGGGCCGCGTGTACTACGCCGTCATCGGTGAGAATCACAACCTGGGTCCGCAGAAGAGCTTCAACCGCATCATCACCTGGGAAGAGGGCGACTTCGAGCTGCGCCCGGCGGAGAACCAGGAGTTCATGGTGGAGCTGGACTCGTCCACCGAGGCGCTCCTCATGGACGCGCTCCGCCAGCTGGACGAAATCAAGCGCCTGCAGCCCAGCCTCCCGGCGGCGGACGCCGCGCTGGCGCTGGCCTCGCCGCTGACGCCGCCGCTCAAGGAGCTGGCGCCGGAGCTGCTGGACGTGCTGCAGCTGGTGCACAACTACGGCACCCTGAACGCGGTGATGGACCACGCGGACGCGGACGACGTCGTCACCGCCGAGGCCGTGGTGCAGCTGCTCAAGCGGGACTACATCCGAGCGGCCTGAGCGGTGAACGGGCCGGGCCCTTTTCGGGGCCCGTGCCGGGACGGCGAGGCGCGGGGGAGCGGGCATGGCGGAGAAGAAGACGGACAAGGTGAAGCGCCTCACCGAGCTGAGCCACTGCGCGGGCTGCGCGGCGAAGCTGCGGGCCTCGGACCTGGCGCAGGTGCTGGGGGGGCTGAAGTCCACGAAGGGCCCCCAGGCGCTGGTGGGGTTCTCCACCAACGACGACGCAGCCGTGTACCGGCTGGCGCCCGGCATGGCCGTGGTGGAGACGGTGGACTTCTTCCCACCGGTGGTGGACGACCCGTTCCAGTTCGGGGCCATCGCCGCGGCCAACGCGTTGTCGGACATCTACGCCATGGGCGCGCGGCCCCTCTTCGCGCTCAACCTGGTGTGCTTCCCGGACGAGCTCCCATTGAAGGTGCTGTCGAAAATCCTGGCGGGCGGCCAGTCCAAGGCGGACGAGGCCGGCATCCCCATCCTGGGCGGCCACAGCATCCGCGACCCCGAGCCGAAGTTCGGCATGGCCGTCACCGGCGTGGTGCACCCGAAGAAGGTGCTCACCAACGCGGGCGCGAAGCCGGGGGACGTGCTCTTCCTCACCAAGCCCCTGGGCTCGGGCATCGCCACCACCGCCATCAAGCGGGGCGTGGCCTCCAAGCAGCTGGCGAAGCGGGCGCTGGGCGTGATGACGACGCTCAACCGCGCCGCGGGTGAGGTGTTCGCCTCCGGGAAGTTCAAGGTGAACGCCCTCACGGACGTGACGGGCTACGGCCTGCTGGGGCACCTGCTGGAGATGATGACCGCGGCGAAGGCGCGCGCCATGCTGGACCTGGAGCGCATCCCGCTCATCGCGGAGGTGCCCGCGCTGGCGGAGGACGGCGTGGTGCCCGGCGGTACGAAGTCGAACCTCGCCCACGTCCACAAGAAGGTCCGCTTCCCCGAAGGGTTGCCCGAGTGCATCCAGTGGGTGCTCGCGGACGCGCAGACCAACGGCGGCCTCCTGGCCAGCGTCCCCGCACGTCAGGCGCTCAAGGCGCTCAAGGCGCTGGAGGCGGCCGGCGTGGACGCGGCGCTGATTGGTGAAGTCCAGGTGGGGAAGCCGGGCATCGACGTGGTGGGCTGAGGCCCTGATTTCGCGCTGGCGGCCGGGCTCCGCTAGCATGGGGCCCCAGCATGTCGTCGCCGCGCCGCCCCCTCCTCGGCCTCCTGTCGTTGCTTTGGCTGGTCCCCGTCATCGCCGGGGCGGCGGAGCGTCCCGCGCGCATCATCATCGACCCGGGACATGGTGGCGCGAAGGAAGGCGCCAAGGGCCCCGGCAAGCTGCGGGAGAAGGACGTCGCGCTCCAGATTTCGCTCCGCCTCCGGGACAAGCTCGAGGCCGCGGGGGGCGACGTGTTCCTCACGCGCGAGCGCGACACGCTGGTGTCGCTGACGGAGCGCGTGGCGTGGACCAATGACCACGCGCCCGACCTCTTCATCTCCATCCACGCCAACTCCATGCCCACCCGGCGGATGCGCGCGCGCACCGAGGGCGTGGAGACGTACTTCCTGTCCGCCAGCGCCTCCGGTGACGCCGCGCTCGCCGTGGCGGACCGGGAGAACGCGGAGGCGCCCCTGTCGCGCGCCGCGCGGACGGACTCCACGCTGGCCTTCATCCTCCAGGACCTGGCGCGCACGGAGGCGCACGCGGACTCCTCGCGCCTGGCCTACGCCATCCACCCGCGCCTCGTGCGCCGCACCCGCGCGGCGAACCGGGGCGTGCAGCAGGCCCCCTTCTTCGTCCTCTCCGGCGTGGAGTGCCCGGCCGTCCTCGTGGAGGTGGGCTACATCTCCCATCCCAAGGAGGGCCCCCGGCTGGGCCGGCCGGAGTACCAGGAGAAGCTGGCCGAGGCGATTGCCGAGGGCGTGCTGGCCTTCCTCAAGCAGACGCGGCGCAGGGATGCCGCCCGGGAGACCGAGGTGGCGGGCCCCGTGTCGCCCTGAGTGCACCGGCGCCAAGGCAAACGACACCCGCGCCGCGTGGCTCTGGTAGAGAAGGGGACGCTCGTCCTCATTTCCCAGGAGCCTGCTGTGCGTTCCTTCCAACGTGGTGCGCTGGACCTTCGCCCCGTCGTCCTCACCCCCGGTGTCTCCCGCTACGCGGAGGGCTCGGTCCAGGTGGAGTTCGGCCACACCAAGGTGCTCGTCACCTGCTCCACGGAGGAGCGCGTCCCGCCGCACCTGATGGGCAAGGGCTCCGGCTGGGTGACGGCGGAGTACGGCATGCTGCCGCGCGCCACGCACTCGCGGAACCCGCGCGAGTCCGCCAAGGGCAAGCAGACGGGCCGCACCATGGAAATCCAGCGGCTCATCGGCCGCTCCCTGCGCGCCGCGGTGGACCTGTCCACCCTGGGCACCCGCACCCTCACGCTGGACTGTGACGTGCTCCAGGCGGACGGCGGCACCCGCACCGCCTCCATCACCGGGGCCTATGTGGCGCTGGTGCTGGCGCTGCGCTCGCTGCAGAAGGCCGGCACGATTTCCAAGCTGCCCAAGCTCACGCCGCTGGCGGCCGTGTCC
Organism: Myxococcus sp. AM010; assembly: GCF_013372585.1. Taxonomy (NCBI): domain Bacteria; kingdom Pseudomonadati; phylum Myxococcota; class Myxococcia; order Myxococcales; family Myxococcaceae; genus Myxococcus; species Myxococcus sp. AM010. Next base: position 24,385 of record NZ_JABXEO010000046.1, on the reverse strand, counting down.
GTGGGCATCGTCAAGGGCGAGGTCCGGGTGGACCTGGACTACGACGAGGACTCCACTGCGGACGTGGACCTGAACCTGGTGGCCACCGCGGACGGCCGCATGGTGGAGCTGCAGGGGACGGCGGAGCACCAGCTCTTCGACCGCAAGGCCCTGGACGCCATGGTGGACGGCGGGCTGGCCGCCATCCAGCGGCTGACCGCCGCGCAGGCGCAGGTGCTGGGATGACGGTGAAGCCCCGGCTACTCTTCGCCACCTCCAACAAGGGGAAGCTGCGAGAGCTGCGCGGCCTCGTGGGAGACGCGGTGGAGGTGGTGTCCCTGGCGGACCTGCCCCCCGTGCCGGAGCCCGTCGAGGACGGCGCCACGTTCGAGGAGAACGCCGTGAAGAAGGCCCGTGCCTACGCGGACGCCACGGGGATGCTCACGTTGGCGGATGACTCCGGCCTGTGCGTGGACGCATTGGGCGGCCGGCCCGGCGTGCAGTCCGCGCGGTATGCCCCGGGGGATGACCGGGCCCGCTACGAGAAGCTGTTGACCGAACTGGCTGGCGTGCCCGACGAAAAGCGCACCGCGTCCTTCCGCTGCGCGCTGGCGCTGGTGAGGCCCGGAGGAGGGGAGGCGAAGGTGGAGGTGGGGCAGTGCACGGGCCACATCGGCCACGCCCCCAAGGGCAGCCACGGCTTCGGTTATGACCCCGTCTTCATCCTCCCGGGAGGAGAGCGGGCCCTGGCGGAGCTGACGCCGGAGGAGAAGTCGGCCATCTCCCACCGGGGGAAAGCCTTCCAGAAGATGAAGCCCCACCTGCTGGGCTTGTAGCCGTTCGGAATGCGAGGCCGTCAGTCACGTCGGCCTTGCGCGTCCGTTCGGGATGGTTCAACAATGCCGGACTTCTCGGGGCGTAGCGCAGCCTGGTAGCGCACCTGCCTTGGGCGCAGGGGGTCGGAGGTTCGAATCCTCTCGCCCCGACTTGAAGTGCAGCATCGGAAGCAGGCGGCCCGGCCAGCTCCAGTAGCTCAGCTGGATAGAGCACCGACCTTCTAAGTCGGGGGTCGCAGGTTCGAGTCCTGCCTGGGGCGCCACCTTATCCGCCTGAAAGCCTTGAGGAAATGCCGTCGCCCGTAAGGGCGGCGGCACCTACTCGGCACGGGCTTACGGCCACGCTCTGGTATCGAAGGCGTAGATTCCCGCCGTGACTTGCCCAGTGGCCCTGTAGGTTGCAAGCATGGGGCGTTCTCAGAAGAGCTTGGACCTCAGGGTCGTCGGTGCGATCTTCGTCGCCATCATTTTGATGGTCATGGTGGGGCAGTTCCTTGGCGCTCGAAACACGGCGAGCGCGACGGATGGCACCCCTGCTCCGGCGCGTGTCGAGCGGGCCGCCAGGGGCTCGTGCATCATTGGCTTCAAGAGCAGCAGTTGTTTCGAGCTGACGCTGAGCGTTCATTCGCCGCGGCAGGCGGTCTTCACGACGAAAATCGACGTGAACATCCCTAACCAGTGGTCTTCCCGCGTCCAGCCCTCATCATGGGTGATGGTCGTTCTCGACCGTGAGGACCCGTCCAAGGTGGGCCTCGATTTGGATGCGTTCGAGCTGCCGCCTCCGGCACCTTCGTCGGACCCGGCGTCCGCCGCGACTGTTTCGCCCTAGCCGGCGATGCTCGCGAAAAGGCGTCAGTTTCCGATGAGTTGAGCGTCGTATCATTTGGGCCTTGTCACGGTCCCGGTTTCCACGATAGGGAAGCCGCCGCTTCAAACGCCGTTCGCGGTAACGCTGTAACGGCGGCCATAGCTCAACTGGTTAGAGCGCCGGACTGTGACTCCGGAGGTTACCGGTTCGATCCCGGTTGGCCGCCCTTCTTGACCCACCCTCGAATTTGCGTTCGTAGCTCAACTGGATAGAGCACCGGGCTTCGAACCCGGGGGTTGGGGGTTCAAGTCCCTCCGAGCGCGCACCTTCCAGCAGGTTGAAGCAGGAACGCCCCCGCCACTTTCGCAGCGGGGGCGCCCCCTCACAGCCTATCGGTCCCCGGCTCCGCTTCACGCATCATGGGCCACGCCGTTGCCGCCGCCCTTCGTCGCCGGCACCCGGCAGCGCAGCTCCGTCTCCGCCTCCAGCGCCAGCAGGTTCTCCCGCATGGCCTTGGCCCAGCGCGCCCGGGGCTGCTCCATCAGCTTCTCGTTGGCCAGGTCGATGGACTCGCTCAGCTCGTCGTCGGAGAGCTCGGAGGCCGTCTTCCCCTTGTGGGGGCCGAACGCCACCACCACGGCGCTCGGCTTGGGGCGTGGCGCGGGCTCCGGACTGGCCGCGGGTGGGGCCTTGGCCACCGGCTCCGGTTGGGGGGCCGCGGGGTTGGCCGCCGCCTCCAGGGGGGACTCGCGGGGACGCCTGGGCTGGAGCGGCACGTCGATGTCCAACTGGGCCGCGGCGGCCTGGGACGCGCGCGGCTCCTGGGATGGCAGCGGCGAGAAGGACGCCTTGATGGGGCCGGGTTTGGCGCCCAGCACCTCGTAGGGGCCGCTGCCGTGCTCATCCGCGTGCGACTCGTAGTCCTCGGCGGGCATCTCTTCCCGCACGTAGAGTCCACCGAAGGCCTCCGGGTACGCCTTGCGCAGGGCGGCCACGCGGGCGCACTTCTCAATCATGGTGGTGGGAATCTTGGACCACAGTGGCGTCTGCTGGACGTAGCCGCTGAAGTCCAACCACACCACCACCGGCAGCTTGTCCTCGCGCACCACACGCGACCAGGCGCCCACCAGCGCGCCCTTGCGCTTGGCGGGGTTGAAGCGGTGCACCACCTCGCCGCGGCCCTGGTCCACCACGATGTCGTCCTCGGCGAACACCGCGCTCGCCTGGATGCCCTTGAAGTCCGGGAAGCGCTCGGCGCGCGCGAGCATGCCGGCCTCGGAGGGCTGGAACTCGTACTTCGTCACCCAGTTGGGCCGCTCGCGGTTGCCGGCGTTCTGCCGGCGCGCCACGCAGAAGGCCTCCTTGAGGAGCGGGTCCAGGCCACTGCGCTTGCACTGCTCGATGAAGAGGGCGAACTCGTCCTCGCTGATGCCGCGAGGGCAGATGGTCCGCTTCACAAGCTCCACGCGCTCCCGCGTCCACCCGGCGTGCTGGCCTCCGTGGCCGCTCGCCGTTCCTTCCACCTTCTGTTGGGGGTTGGCTTCCATCGCTGTCTTCTCCTGCTACGTCCTGCGCGAAAAGGGCGGACGACCTCCGTCCGCCCGCATGGTTGCCGCGGGGTGCTCGGTGCTCTTGAGGTGACTGACCGCGGGCCGTCACGCGCCCGCCGTCCCGCCAGGCGGGGACGAACACGTGCTACGGCCATGTTGAACATCGGTGCAGGGCGCTCGCTTCACAGGCCTGCGTCACGCGCCGGGCCCGGCTGAAGGGCATGCGGACCAGCGCCGCCTCCAGAAATCACCGGAGACAGATCGCCATGGACAGGAATGAAGGGGGGGCGCGAAAAAACGTTTTGACACAGCCAGCGGCGTTCTGTAGTTACCGCCGCCACCTGGACGTCGCGCAGCGCAGGCGGCGGACCGGGGCAGTGCCGGGAGCGTAGCTCAATTGGCAGAGCAATGGACTCTTAATCCATAGGTTGTGGGTTCGATTCCCTCCGCTCTCACTGCGAGGCCCCTCCAGAAATGGAGGGGCCTTTTTGTTTTTCTGGCCCTCTGCCGTCCCGTGGACGTTTCACGGTAAGACGGTGCAGCGCACGACGAGGCAACCCGGGCGGGTGGCGAAACTGGTAGACGCGCCAGACTTAGGATCTGGTACCGCAAGGTGTGAGGGTTCGAGTCCCTCCTCGCCCATTTCGCGTTGACCCGTTCGTGCCTATCCCCTAAAGGCGCACGTCCCACTTTTCCGGCACCGCCCGAAACGACTGATTGTCCGGCGGCGGTGGCGAGCGAGGCCCGCATGAAGGTCCAGGTCGAAGAGCTTTCTCCCATTGAGAAGAAGCTCTCCATCGAGGTCGACGATGCCCGCGTGGCGGAGGAGCTGACCCGCGCGTACTCCAACCTGGGCCGCCAGGTGCGGCTGCCGGGGTTCCGTCAGGGCAAGGTGCCTCGCCGCATCCTGGAGCAGCGGTTCCGTGACCAGGTGGAGGACGAGGTCATCCAGCGCGTGGTGCAGAGCGCGTACGTGGAGGCCATCCGCGAGCACAACGTGGAGGTCGTCGCCACGCCGCAGGTGACCAACTCCGGCCTCAAGGCCAACACCCCGTTCACCTTCGAGGCCCGCGTCGAGGTGAAGCCCAAGGTGGAGGCCAAGGACTACGTCGAGCTGCCGCTGACGAAGTCCGACGCCGCCGTCACCGACGAGCAGGTGAACGAGCAGCTGGAGCGCATGCGCCAGTCGATGGCCCGGCTGGAGCCCGTCACCGACCGCGACACCGCCGCCTCTGGCGACTACGCCACCGTGGACTTCGACGCCACCGTGGACGGCCAGCCCTTCGCGGGCAGCAAGGCGGAGGGCATCACCGTGCAGGTGCAGCCCGGTGAGCTGGTGGAGTCCAAGATTGCCGCCCTGGAGGGCGTGAAGGTCGGCGAGTCCAAGGACATCGACTACGCCTTCCCGCAGGAGTACCAGGTGGAGGAGGTGCGCGGAAAGACGGCGCGCTTCCACGTCACGCTCAAGGGCGTGCAGAAGGAAATCGTCCCCGAGCTGAACGACGACTTCGCCAAGCAGACGGGCATCTCCCAGTCCATGGACGAGCTGCGCACCAAGCTCCGTGAGGACATGGAGAAGGCGCGCAAGTCCCAGGTGGAGGGCGAGGAGCGCGAGGCGCTGGTGAAGGCGCTGCTGGAGCGCAACACCTTCGACGTGCCCCGCGCCATGGTGGAGCGGGCCATGGACTCCATGCTGCGCGGCGCGCTGCAGCAGCTCCAGCGCTCCGGCGTGGACCCTCGCCAGCTCAACCTGGACTTCAACCGTCTGCGCGAGGACATGCGCGAGAAGGCCCTCCAGGAAGTGAAGGGCACGCTGCTCTTCGAGGCCATCGCTCAGAAGGAGGGCATCCAGGCCTCCGACGCGGACGTGGACGCCCGCATCGAGCAGCTCGCCACCGAGGCGGGCCAGCCCGTGGCCACGGTGCAGAAGTACTTCAAGGGCGCCGACGAGCGGCTCGGGTTGTCTCTCCGACTCCGGGAGGAAAAGACGATTGAATTCCTGAGGAGCCGGGCGAAGTATTCGTAAGGTTCCCTCACCGAGGTCGACATGCCCTTCATGCCCGTTCCCTACGTCATCGAGCAGACCCACCGGGGTGAGCGCTCGTACGACATCTACAGCCGGCTCCTGAAGGACCGCATCGTGATGCTGGGCACGGAGATCGACGATGACGTGGCCAACGTCATCGTCGCCCAGCTGCTGTTCCTGGAGTCGGAAGACCCGGACAAGGACATCAACCTCTACATCAACTCGCCGGGCGGGTCGGTGACGGCGGGCCTCGCCATCTACGACACCATGCAGTACGTGAAGTGTCCGGTGTCCACCATCTGCGTCGGGCAGGCGGCCTCCATGGGGGCCGTCCTCCTGCTCGCCGGTGCCAAGGGCAAGCGCTACGCCCTGCCGTCCAGCCGCATCATGATTCACCAGCCCCTGGGCGGTGTGCGCGGTCAGGCAACGGACATTGAAATCCAGGCGAAGGAAATCCTCCGGATGAAGGCGAAGCTCAACGAGCTCATCGTCAAGCACACCGGACAGTCCATCGAGCGTGTCGAGAAGGACACGGACCGCGACTACTTCATGGGCGCGTCCGAGGCGAAGGCCTACGGCATCATCGATGAAATCCAGAACCCCCGGAAGGTCGTGGGGCTGGGCAAGGAAGAGAAGAAGTAGGCGGATTGCCGAGGCTTCGGGGCCTCGGTTGGCAGCCGGAGCCGCGGGAATGCGCCCCCGCGACTCCGGCTTTCTGCTTTCTGCGTCACGGCACAGGCCCTGTTAAGTACCCGGAAGGCGCGTGGACGTTCCGGACGGGGGCTGACTAGATTGGTTCCGAGCCAGGAACGGGGTGGAGTTCGGGGTCGGGGGCCTTTCAGGCGCAGCGAGGGACGAAATGGCGGGCAAGAACGTGGAGAAGCGAGACAACCAGACCCTCTGCTGCTCTTTCTGTGGAAAGTCACAGAAGGAGGTCAAGAAGCTCATCGCGGGGCCAACGGTCTACATCTGCGACGAGTGCATCGGGTTGTGTAACGACATCATCGCGGAGGAGATTGACCGCGAGGAGACGAAGGACACCAAGCTGCGCATCCCCCGGCCCTCCGAAATCAAGGCGGTGCTGGACGAGTACGTGATTGGGCAGGAGCGGGCGAAGAAGACGCTCTCCGTCGCCGTGCACAACCACTACAAGCGCATCGAGTCCAAGGTCGCGATGGAGGACGTGGAGCTCCAGAAGAGCAACATCCTTCTGCTGGGTCCCACCGGTAGCGGCAAGACGCTGCTGGCGCAGACGCTGGCGCGCATCCTCAACGTGCCCTTCACCATCGCCGACGCGACGTGCCTCACCGAGGCCGGCTACGTGGGCGAGGACGTGGAGAACATCATCGTCAACCTGCTGCAGGCCGCCGACCACGACATCGAGCGGGCCCAGCGCGGCATCGTCTACATCGACGAAATCGACAAGATCGCGCGCAAGTCGGAGAACCCCTCCATCACCCGCGACGTCAGCGGCGAGGGCGTTCAGCAGGCGCTGCTCAAGCTCATCGAAGGCACGGTGGCCAACGTCCCGCCCAAGGGGGGCCGCAAGCACCCGCAGCAGGAGTTCCTGCAGGTGGACACCACCAACATCCTCTTCATCTGCGGCGGCGCCTTCGGCGGGCTGGACCAGGTGATTGAGCGGCGCATGGGCGGTCGCAGCCTGGGCTTTGGCGCGGAGGTGCAGTCCAAGAAGCAACGCAGCCTCACGGAGCTGCTCAAGCACGTGGAGCCGGAGGACCTGCTGAAGTTCGGCATGATTCCGGAGTTCATCGGCCGCCTGCCCATCATCACCGCGCTGGAGGAGCTGGACGAGGCCGCCCTCATCAACATCCTCAACCAGCCGAAGAACGCGCTCACCAAGCAGTACCGCAAGCTCTTCGAGCTGGACGGCGTGACGCTGAAGTTCACCGACGGCGCCCTCAAGGCCATTGCCAACGAGGCCATCCGCCGCAAGGCGGGCGCCCGTGGCCTGCGCTCCATCCTGGAGTCGGCCATGCTGGACGTGATGTACGAAATCCCGTCCCGCAAGACGGCCCGCGAGGTGCTCATCTCCGAGGACGTGATTCTCAAGAAGAGCGAGCCGGTGGTGCTGCACGCGCAGCCGGACAAGGAAGCCGCGGAGCCGAAGAAGGAATCCGCCTGACGCCTGGGCCCCTGTCTGGGGCCCCGGTGTCGCCTGATTGACGGGGCGCGTCACGGAGCCACCAGGTGGGGTCCGGGCGCGCCCCTTTCATCAGGGGAGGGGCCGGGCTGCGTTGGCCCCGCCACACTTTTTGTGGGACGGCCGGGGGCCTTTCTGTATGTGCTGGGCCCATGAGAAAGCTGCTCGTCCCCGCCCTGATGTCGCTCGCGGCGTGTGCCTCCCAGAAGGAGGCCGCGCGTGAGGAGCTGCCCGCGGCAGCCTCCGCGGCCCCCGTCCCTGAGGAGTCCCCCCGCATGTCACACCCGGCGACCCGGGCAGAGCAGGTTGTCGACACGTTGCACGGCGTCCAGGTGGCGGACCCCTACCGGTGGCTCGAGGACGAGAAGGCCCCCGAGGTCCAGGCGTGGATGGCGGCGCAGGACGCGCACGCCCGCGAGGCCCTGGCGAAGTTCCCCGGCCGCGAGGCGCTGCACAAGCGCTTCACGGAGCTGTTCTACACCGACTCCGTCTCCACCCCGTCGCGCCGCGCCGGGCGCTTCTTCTACGTCCGCACCCACAAGGACAAGGAGAAGGCCATCCTCTACTGGCGCCAGGGGGAGAGCGCGCAGGAGCAGGTGCTGCTGGATCCGAACGGCTGGAGCAAGGACGGCACCGTGTCCCTGGGGACGTGGGCCGCGTCCTGGGATGGCAAGAAGGTGGCCTTCGCCCAGAAGCCCAACGCCGCGGATGAGGCGGTGCTGCACGTCATCGACGTGGACTCCGGCGAGTGGTCCAAGGTGGACGTCATCGAGGGCGGCAAGTACGCCACGCCCAAGTGGACGCCCGACAGCAAGGGCTTCTATTACGAGTGGCTGCCCACGGACGCGTCCATCAAGGTGGACGAGCGCCCCGGCTACACCACCATCCGCTACCACGCGCTGGGCACGGACCCGTCGAAGGACCCGGTGGTGCACGAGCGCACCGGCGACCCGACGACGTTCCTCCAGAGCGACCTGAGCCGCGACGGCAAGTACCTGTTCGTCTACATCCTCCGCGGCTGGAGCGAGAACGACGTCTACTGGAAGCGCCCGGGTGAGAAGGACTTCCGCCTGCTGGTGAAGGGCGCGGGCGCCAAGTACGAGGTTCGCGCCTGGAAGGACCGCTTCTACGTCCTCACCGACGAGGGCGCCCCGCGCCAGCGCGTCTTCGAGGTGGACCCGGCGAAGCCGGCCCGCGCGTCGTGGAAGGAAATCGTCCCCGAGGACCCGTCCGCGTCCCTGCTGTCCGCCAACATCGTCGGCGGGCACCTGGCGCTGGAGTACCTCAAGGACGCGACGTCCGAGGTGCGCGTGGCCACGCTGAAGGGCCATCCGGTGCGCACGGTGCAACTGCCGGGCGTGGGCGCGGCGTCCAACCTGGTGGGCCTGGAGGACCTGGATGACGCCTATTACGTCTTCACGTCCTTCACCACGCCCCGTCAAATCTACAAGACGTCCGTCAGCACCGGGAAGTCGGAGCTGTGGGCCAAGGTGGACGTACCCATGGACCCGGCGCAGTACCAGGTCGAGCAGGTCTTCTATGCGTCCAAGGACGGGTCGAAGGTGCCCATGTTCGTGGTGCACCGCAAGGACCTGAAGCGTGACGGCAACGCGCCCACGCTGCTCTACGGCTACGGCGGCTTCAACGTGAACATGGAGGCCACCTTCCGCTCCAGCATCCTGCCCTGGCTGGACGCGGGCGGCGTGTACGCGGTGGCCAACCTGCGCGGCGGCGGCGAGTACGGCAAGGCGTGGCATGACGCCGGCCGCCTGGACAAGAAGCAGAACGTCTTCGACGACTTCCACGCGGCGGCCGAGCACCTGGTCCAGGCGAAGTACACGCAGCCCAAGCGGCTGGCCATCTACGGCGGCAGCAACGGCGGCCTGCTGGTGGGCGCGGCCATGACGCAGCGGCCGGAGCTGTACGGCGCGGTGGTGTGCGCGGTGCCCCTGCTGGACATGGTGCGCTACCACCTCTTCGGCAGCGGCCGGACCTGGATTCCGGAGTACGGCACGGCGGAGAAGCCCGAGGACTTCAAGACGCTGCACGCCTACTCGCCCTACCACCACGTGCGGCCGGAGGTGCGCTACCCCGCGCTGCTGATGATGGCGGCGGACCACGACGACCGGGTGGACCCCATGCACGCCCGCAAGTTCGTGGCGGCGGTGCAGAACGCGCCCGGAAACCCGGCGCCGGCGCTGCTGCGTATTGAAGCCAACGCGGGCCACGGCGGCGCGGACCAGGTGGCCAAGGCCATTGAGTCCAGCGTGGACCTGTATTCGTTCCTGTTCCATGCCCTGGAGGTCCAGGGGGCACAGGGTGGGGTGGCTGCGCAGGGCCGCTGACACCCCAAGCGGACGCCCGAGGGAGCCTCGGGTGTTCCCTTGATGGCACGACGCCGTTCCCCAATCTTGAGCCGGGGAACGGCGCCGCGAATCGCCGTGTTATAGAACTGCTGCATCCCGTACGAATGCTCGGCGAGCGAGCAGACGGGCAACTCTTCCAGGGGCCTGCAACTCCGACGGCCCGCAGGTGGCGGATACATGTTCTTCGGACGTGACGACAAGAAGGAAGCCCAGAAGCGGGGTCTGACGGTCCCGCTCTTGCCCCTTCGGGACATCATCGTGTTCCCGCACATGGTGGTGCCGTTGTTCGTCGGCCGGGAGAAGTCCATCGCGGCGTTGAAGGACGCGATGGCGCACAAGGGGCCGGACGACAAGGCCGTCATCCTGCTGGCCGCGCAGAAGAAGGCCAAGACGAACGACCCCACCCCCGACGACATCTTTCACTTCGGTACGCTGGGCCACGTCATCCAGCTCCTCCCGCTGCCCGACGGCACGGTCAAGGTGCTGGTGGAGGGCGTGCGCCGCGCCAAGGTGAAGAAGTTCCACCCCAACGACGCCTTCTTCATGGTCGAGGTGGAAGAGGTGGAGGAGCAGGCGGAGAAGACGGTGGAGCTGGAGGCGCTCGTTCGCAGCGTCCACTCCGTCTTCGAGGCCTTCGTCAAGCTCAACAAGCGCATTCCGCCTGAGATGCTGATGCAGGTGGCCAGCATCGACGACCCGGCGCGGCTCGCGGACACCATCGTCGCGCACCTCTCCCTGAAGCTGAACGACAAGCAGGCCCTGCTTGAGACGGAGTCCCCGGCCAAGCGCCTGGAGAAGCTCTACGAGCTGATGCAGGGGGAGATCGAGATTCTCCAGGTGGAGAAGAAGATCCGCACGCGCGTCAAGAAGCAGATGGAGAAGACCCAGAAGGAGTACTACCTGAATGAGCAGATGCAGGCCATTCAGAAGGAGCTGGGTGAGCGCGACGAGTTCAAGAACGAAATCCAGGAGATTGAAGAGAAGCTGAAGAACAAGCGGATGAGCAAGGAGGCCACGCTCAAGGTCAAGAAGGAGCTGAAGAAGCTCCGGATGATGAGCCCGATGAGCGCCGAGGCCACGGTCGTCCGCAACTACATCGACTGGATCATCAGCCTCCCCTGGTACGACGAGACCCAGGACCGCCTGGACGTCACCGAGGCGGAGACGGTGCTCAACGAGGACCACTACGGCTTGAAGAAGCCGAAGGAGCGCATCCTCGAGTACCTGGCCGTGCAGCAGCTGGTGAAGAAGCTCAAGGGCCCCGTGCTGTGCTTCGTGGGGCCGCCGGGCGTGGGCAAGACGTCGCTGGCGCGCTCCATCGCCCGGGCCACCGGCCGCAAGTTCGTGCGCCTGTCGCTGGGCGGCGTGCGGGACGAGGCGGAGATTCGTGGCCACCGCCGCACGTACATCGGCGCGATGCCGGGCAAGCTCATCCAGTCGCTGAAGAAGGCGGGCAGCAACAACCCCGTCTTCCTGCTCGACGAAATCGACAAGATGTCCACGGACTTCCGTGGCGACCCGAGCGCGGCGCTGCTGGAGGTGCTGGACCCCGAGCAGAACCACAACTTCAACGACCACTACCTGGACCTCGACTACGACTTGTCCAAGGTGATGTTCATCTGCACCGCGAACACGATGCACAACATCCCCGGTCCGCTGCAGGACCGCATGGAGGTGATTCGCATCGCGGGGTACACCGAGCCGGAGAAGCTCTCCATCGCCCGGCGCTACCTCATCCCGAAGGAGCAGGAGGCCAACGGGCTGGCGGACCTCAAGGTGGACATCTCCGACCCGGCGCTGCGGACCATCATCCACCGCTACACGCGGGAGTCGGGCGTGCGCTCGCTCGAGCGTGAGATTGGTGGCGTGTTCCGCAAGATTGCCCGCGACGTGCTGAAGAACGGCAAGCGGGACATCGAGGTGGACCGGAAGATGGCCATGAAGTTCCTGGGCACGCCCCGCTACCGCTACGGCGTGGCGGAGAGCGAGGACCAGGTGGGCATCGTCACGGGCCTCGCCTGGACGGAGCTGGGTGGCGAAATCCTCACCACCGAGGCCACGGTGATGCCGGGCAAGGGCAAGCTCATCATCACCGGCAAGCTGGGCGAGGTGATGCAGGAGTCCGCGCAGGCGGCCATGTCCTACGTGCGCAGCCGCGCCGAGCGCTTCGGCATCGACCGCAAGGCGTTCGAGAACTACGACATCCACGTCCACCTGCCGGAGGGCGCGATTCCGAAGGACGGTCCGTCCGCCGGCGTCACCATCTGCACCGCCCTGGTGAGCGCGCTCACCCGCGTGCTCATCCGCCGCGACGTGGCGATGACGGGGGAAATCACCCTGCGTGGACGGGTGCTCCCCATTGGCGGCCTGAAGGAGAAGACGCTGGCCGCGCACCGGGCGGGCATCAAGACGGTCCTCATCCCGAAGGCCAACAAGAAGGACCTGAAGGACATCCCGCTGAAGATTCGCAAGCAGCTGCGCATCGTCCCGGTGGAGTTCGTGGACGACGTGCTGCGCGAGGCGCTGGTGTTGGAGCGGCCGGAGGAGTTCGGCCGCAAGCCCGTCTCCGACGGTGGCAAGCTGGGCGCCGAGCTGCCGTCGTCGCCGGCCGTGGCTCCGGCCTAGCGGAGACAGACGGCACCCGGCGAGCCACCGCGCCCGCCGGGCCGCGCTGAAGGGAAGCCAGGACGCCGGACGACCGAGGTCGCCGGGTTCCTGGCTTCTCCCTTTTCGGGCGCCGGGAGCTTCGGGGTAGAAGGGTCCCTGGTGGCTCCGCGCGCTCGACTCCGGTGGTGGTGGTACCTGCTGGCCGTGTGGGCCGCGTCGTGTGGGCCGTGCGGCTTTCAGCCGGAGCCCGGCGTGAAGGTGGTGGTGCCGGCCATGCCCACCACGCTGGATTGGAGCCACTCGGACCCGGACAGCTGGGCGAACTACCCGGTGATGCTGGCCACGCAGCGTGGGCTCACGCAGCTGGGGCCGGACCATGGCGTGGAGCCGGGGCTGGCCGAGCGGTGGGAGCGCGTCACGGACGGGCAGGGGCGGGACGTCTATACGTTCCACCTGCGGCGAGACGTTCGCTGGTCCAACGGCGCACCGCTGGTGGCGCGTGACTTCGTCGTGGGCTGGCGGCGCGCGCTGCAGGGCCGCGAGCGCGGGGAGATGGCGGACCTGGAAGGGGCCTCCGAGGCGCTGGCGCTCCAGGAGCGGGGCGCGCCGGAGGCCGAGGTTCGCGCCGCGCTGGCGCGCGTGGGCGTGGAGGCCGTGGACGCGCACACGCTTCGGGTGACGCTGGCGCGGCCGCGCAGCTACTTCCTGGCGCGCGTGGCCAATGTGTACCTGTTCTATCCGGCGCCCTCGGCGGACCTGGAGGGGAAGTCGGACGAGGAGGTCCGGGACTACTTCGACCGTCCGCGGGATGGCCGGCCCCTGGCGCTGGGGCCTTACCGTGTCGAGCAGTGGGACCGCGCGGGGGAGCGGGTGCGGCTGGTCCTCAACCCGGCCTCGTCCTTTCCGCCGCCGATGGCAGAAGGGGAGGCGCCCGCTCCGGTCATCACCCTGCTGAAGTCGGAGATTGGCCCGGCGCTGTACGAGCGGGAGCGGGTGGACTTCGTCTTCGTGGACAGCGCCGCGGCGCTGCGCATCCACCGGCCGGACGACCTGCGCCGCGAGCCGCTGCTGTCCACGTACTTCCTGGCCTTCAACACGGAGAAGGCGCCGCTGGACAGGCCCGAGGTTCGGCGCGCGCTGGCTCGGGCGCTGGACCGCGAGGCGCTGCTGGCGGGGCTGCTGCCCGCGGCGCGGCCGTCTCATGTGTTGCTGCCGCCCGAGCTGCCGGGGGCCGCGACGACGGAGCAGGCCGCGCGGCTGCCAACCTATGCGCCGGAGCAGGCCCGCGAGGAGCTGGCGGGTGTGGCGGGGCTGGAGCGGCCGTTGCGGCTCGTCTACCGCTCCGGGGATGGCTTCGTGCCCGAGGTGGCCATCGCGGAGCGGTTGGCCGCGCAGCTGGCGCGCGTGGGCGTGCGGGTGGTGCTGGAGGCGCGCTCGGATTTCTCGGCGGAGCTTGCCCGGCGCTCCCCGCGGGGGCCTCGCACGTATGACTTGTACCTGCGGCGCCTGGGGGCGGATTACGCGCACCCGAATACGTTCTTCACGTTGTTCGAGCGCGAGGGCAACCACCAGACGGGCTGGGAGACGCAGGCGGACGGCGAGCCCATGGCGCGCTTCGAGCGGCTGCTGGAGGCGGGGGACGGCGCGCCGGACGAGGCGAGCGCCCGTGCGTCGTATGTCCAGGCGCAGGAGGTGCTGGTGGGGGAGCAGGCGGTGATTGCGCCCCTGTACCACCCGGACCGCTACTACCGCGCGCGTGAGCGGCTTCGCGGGCTGGACGTGGACCCCTTCAACTTCCTGGCGCTGCGCGCGCTGCGCTTGGCGCCGGCGGCGGATGCGTCCCGGGCGGGGGCGTCGCCGTGAGGGCCATCGCCCAGCGACTGTCGCGGCAGGTCGTCCTGGTGCCCGTCGTGGCCGTGGCGTCGTACTTCCTCATGGCGTCGCTGCCGCTGACCACGGAGACGGACGCGAAGCGGCAGGTGTCGCGTGAGCTCGCGGCCTCGTACCGGAGGGACTTGGGCATCGGCGAGCCGCTGGGCTTCCTGCGCCCGTGGGAGAAGCTCTTTCGCGGCGAGCGCCTGGGCACGAGCGCCCAGGGCATCACCGGCGATGAGCTGCTGACGAAGCTGTCCGGCAGCGTGGGCGTGGGCTTGATGGCGCTGCCGCTCGCGCTGACGTGGGCCCTGGGCTTTGCACTGCTGCGCACAGGGTGGCGCAAGGGACGCTGGGCCGCGCTCGGTGACGTGGTGCCCGCCGTGGCGTTCGGAACGCCCGTCTTCATCCCCGCGTTGTTGCTCGCGCCCGGTGTCGTCGAGCGCGGACATCTGCTGCCCGAGCTGTGCGCGGCGCTGGTGACGTCCATCTGGCCCGGCATCTTCCTGGGCACGCTGGTGGGTGACTCGCTGGAGGCGGAGTTGTCGCGCGACTACGTGCGCACCGCGCTGGGCAAGGGCCTGTCGCGCGCCGCGGTGCTGCGCCGCCACGTCCTGCCCAACGTGTGGCCCGCGATGCTGGACGCGGTGGGGCCCGTGGCCACGTCGCTGCTCGCCGGGTCCTTCGCGGCGGAGCGCGTCCTGGGCCTGCCGTACTTCGGCCAGCTCTACGTCCTCGCCGTGCTCAACAAGCAGGTGGCCGTCGTCGTCGTCGCCACCACCACCTTCGCGACGCTGCTCGTCGTCGTGAGCCTCGCGGTGGAGGTGCTGCGCTACGCCGTGGACCCGCGCTCCCGGGAGGGCTCGGCATGAGCCGCGTTCCCGCGCGCGCCCGCGTGGGCCTGGCGCTCCTCGTGGGACTGGGCCTGCTCAGCCTCGTGGCGGGGCGGCTCTTCCCGGAGGCGCTGGCCAGCACCTGTCCGCTGGGCATGGACCCCACGCGCCCGGACCGCACCGTGTGCGAGCTCGCCTTCGGTGGGCTCTGGGTCTCCCTCGCCGTGGGGCTCGCGGCGGGCGCGCTCTCCACGCTTTGGGGCCTCGCGGTGGCGGCCGTGGCGCGGCTGTCCGGTGGCGCGGTGGAGCAGACGCTGCTGCGCGCCGTGGACGCCGTCTTCGCGCTGCCGGACGTGCTGGTGGTGATGGTGCTCCAGCTCGCGGGGCAGTCGCTCTCCGACGCGGGCGCGGGCGGCGGCCTGGGCCCCTTCGGGTTGATGGTCGTCTCGCTGGCCCTGGTGGGCTGGGCCGGGCCCGCGCGCATGTTCCGCAACCGCCTGGCGACGCTCGAATCACAAGAGTACGTGGCCGCGTCCCGGGCGCTCGGCGGTGGGGGGCTGCACCTGCTGCGCGTCCACCTGTGGCCCGCGCTTCGGCCCTTCGCGCTGGCGGTGTTCCTGTCGCGGCTCCCCGCCGCCATCCTCACCGAGTCCACTGTGAGCTTCTTCGGCATCGCCCGGATGGAGCCCATGTCCCTGGGCCGCTACCTGGGCACCAGCTACGCGGCCCTCATCTACGAAGGCGGCGGCCGGGTGGTGCTGCCCGCATGGGCGCTGCTCGTGCTGCTGGTGCTCGGCGCCTCGCTCGCTTCCCAGGCGCTCTCCGGGGCACCGCGCCGGGCGTCCTGAAGTGGAATTCCCAACGTTGGGGGAGGGGTTCTCCTCACACGGAAACCTTTTGCCCACATCGGTGCCTCCATGTCCCTGACGCCTAGCGAAGAGCTTGCCACCTCCACCGAACTCGACACCCGCGAGCGCGAGGAGCGCTCGGATTTGCTCAAGCTGGAGCCCGCGCGCGGCGCGGTGCTTGTCGTCGAGGATGACCCTGCCCACCGCGAAATCCTGGTGGAGATGCTGGCGGGCTGGGGCTACGAGCCCTTGCCCGTGGGCAGCGCCGAGGAGGCTGAGTTCGCCGTGCGCAACAAGCGCATGGACGCCGCCATCGTCGATGTCTTCCTCCCTGGCCGCAGCGGCGCGACGCTGATGTCGCGGCTGCGCGAGCGCTTCCCCCAGTCCGTCCTCATCGGCGTCAGCGCCATGAGCGACGGGGCCATGGCGCGCAAGTGCAAGGGCTTGGGCGCGGACCTCTTCATCGGCAAGCCCCTGGACCCTGAGCGGCTGGCCGAGGCCCTCCGCTCCAGGCACACGAGCTGGCATTGAGGCCCCTCTGGCCAGGGGCGCCGGGGCGGGTTCCGGTTGCGCCATCCGCGTGAACGGTTGATGCTCCTGGGGGTGAAGAACCTTGCTCCTGGCTTGCTGCTGGCCATGCCCCAGCTGGGCGACCCGAACTTCTACCGCTCGGTCGTCTTGATGCTGGAGCACTCGGAGACGGGCTCCATGGGGCTCGTCATCAACCGGGCGGCCCCCTTGACGCTCGGTGAGCTGGCGCGCGGGCAGAGCCTGGGCATCGCCGCCGGGCGGAAGGAGTACTCCGTCTACCTGGGCGGCCCGGTGGAGCCCCAGCGGGGCTTCGTCCTCCACGACGACACGGAGCAGCGGGAGAAGCACGCGGTGCTGCCCGGCCTGTTCCTGAGCGTGACGCTGGACGCGCTGGGCCCGCTGCTGACGAATCCAAACCCGCGCCTGCGCTTCTGCCTGGGGTATGCGGGCTGGGGGCCGCGCCAGTTGGAGAGCGAGATTGCCGCCGGCTCCTGGCTCTTCACCGAGGCCTCCGCGGAGGCGGTGCTCGGGCAGGAGCCGGCAAAGCTGTGGGACACGACGCTGCGAGGCATGGGGGTGGACCCCGCCATGCTGGTGATGGGAAGGGGAATGAACTGATGCTCGACGCCGAATTCATCCGGGCCCGCATCCTGGAGGCCCTGCCGGGCTCCGAGGTGGACGTGCGGGACTACACCGGGACGGGAGACCACTACGAGGCCCGGGTGGTGAGCCCTGACTTCGCTGGGAAAGCGATGGTGCAGCAGCACCAGCTCGTGTACGCGCCACTGCAGCAGTGGCTGAAGAGCGGCGAGCTGCATGCGCTCGCGCTAAAAACCTATTCTCCCGAGCAGTGGCAGAAGCTCGGGACTCGCTAGAAGGAGCGGCACCCATGACGCCTGAACTCAAGGCCCGGTTGGAGCAGGAGACCCGGTCGCACAAGATTGTCCTCTTCATGAAGGGCAACGCCCTCTTCCCTCAGTGCGGCTTCTCCGCGCGGGCGCTGCAGGTGCTGCAGCCCCTGGGGGAGGTCCACACGGTGGACGTGCTCGCGGACCCGGAGATTCGCCAGGGCATCAAGGACTTCACCAACTGGCCCACCATCCCCCAGATTTTCATCAACGGGCAGTTCGTCGGCGGCTCCGACATCCTCATGGAGCTGGCCGAGCGCGGTGAGCTGGCCGACCTGGTCGCGGGCAAGAGCCCGGCCTAGCGGACGGGGCCTCGGGGCGTGACGGGCGAGGGGGAGACCAATTCCCCTCGCTGCGGCTAGGATGGGAGGCCGCTGCCCCGAGGAACCGCCGTGGTCACCGCTACCCGTCAGAACACCCCCGAGAATCCGGACGAAGCCTCCGCCGAGGTGCCCACCGCGGCCCCCGCCGTCGAGGCGAACGTCCCCGTCGCAGAGCGCAACGCCGCCGTCCCCCTGACGGACACCGTGTCGCCGGCCCAGGCGCCGGGCGTGGTGGTGGACCCGGAGGACCTGGTCGACACGGCGAAGACGCCTACCCTCATGGACAAGGTGCAGCAGTTCCGCGCCCGCCATGAGAAGTGGGAGATGGCCGTCTTCTTCTTCGGCGGCTTCATCTACGACGTCCTCACCATCAGCCGCATCGATGACACGCTGACGCTGGGGCAGAACTTCGGCTACCTGCTGTTCCTCACGGGGCTGCTGCTGCTGGAGCAGCGCTACCCGGACGGCGTGGAGCCGCCGAAGTTCCTGCAGAAGGTCTGGCGCTGGCGCGAGGACGGCATCCACTTCCTCTTCGGAAGCCTGCTCAGCGCGTTCATGCTGCTGCTCTTCAAGAGCACGTCGGGCGCGCTGCCCTACCTGTTCGTGGTGGGCCTCTTCGCCCTGCTGGCGGCCAACGAGCTGCCCCTGTTCCGCAAGCTGGGCCCCGTCATGCGCATGGTGCTGCTCAGCCTGTGCGTGACGATGTACTTCGTCTGCCTGCTCCCGGTGGTGCTGGGGCGCATGGGCTTCTGGGTCTTCCTGCTGGCCGTGGCCCTGGGCTGCGCGAGCATCTTCGGGGTGATGCGCCTCATCCGGCGCTGGCGGCCGGACAACCGGTACGTGCTGCGCAACGTGGCCATCCCCGGCTTCGGCGTGCAGGCCGCGCTGCTGGGGCTGTACCTGGTGGGCGTGATTCCGCCGCTGCCGGTGGCCGTGCAGTTCGCGGGCATCTACCACCAGGTGGAGCGGGTGAGCCCGGGCGTCTACCACCTGTCCTCGGTGGACTCCGGTGCCTGGTACAAGCCGTGGACGTGGGGCGGGCCGGACTTCCTGATGCAGCCGGGAGACAAGCCCTACTACTTCTTCCGCATCTTCGCGCCGAAGCACTTCCAGTCGTACAAGGTCCGCGTGCGCTGGTACTTCGACGACCCGCGGAAGGGCTGGACGACGTACGGCAACGGCTTCATGGCCACCGTCAGCAGCAACGGCACGGACGGCGGCTACCGCTATTATGCGACGACGTCCAACCTGAAGCCCGGCGCGTGGCGCGTGGTGCTGGAGACGGAGGACGGGCACGAAATCCACCGTCTCAACTTCACCGCGGGGCCGGATGCGAACCCCGGGCCCCGCGTCTTCGACGTCGCCGTGTCCACGCTCAAGGACGTGAAGCCCCTGCCTCACGCGGAGTGGCAGGAGCGGGCCGCGTCCGCGGCGGCGAAGCCGAAGTAGCGCGCCTTACTTCTTCTTGCCCTTCCGGGCGGCCTTGTCCGCCGCCCAGAGGGACTTCATCCACGCCTCCACGTCCTTCGCCTTGCGAGGGATGTCGGCGGAGAGGACCTTGCAGCCGCGCGCGGTGACGACGACGTCGTCCTCGATGCGCACGCCGATGCCGCGGTAGCGCTTGGGCACGGTGAGGTCGTCCGTCTGGAAGTAGAGGCCGGGCTCCACCGTCAGCACCATGCCCGCCTGGAGCTTCCCGTACTTGTAGGCCTCCTGCCGCGCCTGGGCGCAGTCATGCACGTCCAGGCCCAGCATGTGGCTGACGTTGTGGAGCGAGTAGCGCTTGTAGAACTGGTGCTCGTCCTTGAGCGCCTCCTCGGCGTCCTCGAGGATGCCCAGGGCCTCCAGGCCCTCCGCCAGCACGCGCATGGCGGCGCGGTTGGGCTCCATGAAGTCGTTGCCCGGCTTCACCTCGGCGAAGGCCGCGTCCTGGGCCTCCAGCACCAGCTCATAGATTTCACGCTGCTCCTTGGAGAACTTCCCGGAGATGGGCAGCGTGCGGGTGATGTCCGCGGTGTAGAGCGTCTGGCCCTCCACGCCCGCGTCCAGCAGCAGCAGGTCGCCGGGGACGAGCGGCCCGTCATTGTGGTGCCAGTGCAGGATGCACGCATGGGCGCCGGAGGCGGCGATGGTGCGGTAGCCCACGTCATTGCCCTCCACGCGGGCGCGGAGGTTGAAGATGCCCTCCACGTAGCGCTCCGTCTTCGCCGTCTTCAGGCCGCGGATGACGTCCTCGAAGCCGCGCTGCGTGGAGTCGATGGACGTCTGGAGCTCACGCAGCTCCTGCGCGTCCTTGCGCAGCCGCATCTCCGACAGCGCCTGGGCCAGCCCCTTGTCCTGGCCCTTCTCACCCGGCTCCGCCACGGCGCCGTCTACCTTGGGTGACAGGCCGCGCAGCACGCGCGTGGGGCGGCTCGCCGCGCCGCCGAGGCCGGAGAGGAAGTCCGGCAGCTCGTTGAGGCCCCGGGCCTGGTCCACGCCGTAGCGCGCCTGGCTCTCCTTCACGCCCAGGCGAGGGCCTTCCCACAGCTCTCCCTTCACGCGGTCGGTGAAGAACGTGGCGTCGGTGCGGCCCGGGTTGGGCTCCACGAAGAGCACGTCGGTGTGGCCGCCCTTCTCCTTGGGCTGGAGGACGAGCACGCAGTCCGGCTCCAGGTTGCCGGTGAGGTAGTAGAAGTCGCTGCCCGGCCGGAAGCGGAAGTTGGTGTCGTTGGCGCGCACCTTCTCGTGGCCGGTGGGGATGATGAGCGTCTCACCGGGGAACAGCTTGGAGAGCGCGCGGCGGCGGGCCTTGAAGGCGTCCGCCTGCTTGATTTTCGGGGGCAGCTTCTTCGAGCGCGGCTTCCACGACTTCATCATGAAGTCGAGCAGGGCCGGCGGCGGCACCGTGTCGTGCGTGGCGGGCTTCGCGGGCGCGGCCGCGGGGGCCTGCTCCTCGGAGGTGACAATCGGCTGTTGCTCGCCCAGGGCGGGCTGAGCGGCGGCGGAAGAACGGGTCGTGGCCATGGACAACTCTTCACCCGGCCACGCCGGGCCTTCAAGTCAGAGTTGTCACGGGAGGCGCCGCAGTGTCCTCCCGGAGAAGCGCCACCTGCCCCAGGAGGACGGGCACGGCCGTCTCCACGCGGAGAATGCGGGGCCCCAACGAAAAGGGGCGGAAGCCCTGGGCCTCCAGGAGGTCGGCTTCGAAGGGCACCCAGCCGCCGTCCGGTCCAATGGCCAGGACGACGCGCTGGGTCAGACCCACGCCCAGCGCTCGGAGTGGCTGCCTCGCGGGCGGGTGGGGGAGCAGGCGGAGCGTCTGGGGGCCGAAGACGGCGTCGAGCTCGTCTTCGACGAAGGGGCGGAAGCGCTCACGGACCAGGACCTCTGGGAGGCGCGTGTCCCGGGCCTGCTCCAGTCCCTGGAGGAGCAGCTCGTGGACGAAGGTGGCGTCCAACACCTTGGAGTCGAAGTAGCTCTTCTCCACGCGCGCCGCGTTGACCAGGACGATGCGGTCCACGCCCAGTGACGCCACCGCGGGCAGCACCTTCTTCAGCGCCTTGGGGCGGGGGATGGCCAGCAGCAGGTCGATGCCCGCGCGCGGGGGCGGGGGCTCCGTGAGGGTGACGCGCAGGTGCAGCACGCCCGCGCTGTTCTCCAGCACCTCGCCGGTGCCGGTGAGGCCCCCCAGGTGCCCTACGCGAAGGGACTCGCCGGGCTCGGCGCGCAGCACCTCGCGGGCGTGCTGGGCCCGCCGCCCGGTGAGGCGCGCGGTGCCGTCGGGCAGGAGGTCTTCGTCCAGGAGGAGCAGCAGGTTCACCGGGCCTCTGTACCCCGTCGCCCGCGGCAGGGGGAATGGTGAAGGCACGAATGGGTCGGCGGCGCCATCGCATTTCCAAGCAGCCCATCCGCGCGCCAGTGTCGCCGTTGAGCGTCAGGTCGCAGCCGCTTGTCGTCCCGCGCCCCGCCCCCTAGTGTCCGCCAGCCGAACGTGACGAAGGGACCGCCTGCGTGGGAATCGAATTGCTTATCCAGTCCAGAGGCAAGAACGAGCGCGCGCCCGTCACGCTCGTGATTCCCATGACCGGCGCCGTGGAGGACGGCCCCCTCGCCGAGGACACGTGCCGCGAGGTCCTGCGTGCGGTGATGCGGGCCCTGGATGGGGCTCGGCAGGCGAGCGGCGACGGCGGCCTGCATGCGTTCACGTTCTCGCTGCGCGGGGCAACCGCCGATGGCGCCGCCCAGTGGGAGCTGCGCGAATACGAGGTGTGTGAGCGCGCCGCCCACTTCGAGTCCCTGCACCCGCTGCTGCGCGACTACGCCGTCGTCACCGGCGCGGGCGCCAACGGCAACCGCATGTGGGCCGATGCGGAGACCCCGGCCGGCACGCATGCCATTGGGGCGCTGGTCCTGCGCGACCGCACCTGGCTCCCCGCGTACATCGACTTCCTGCGAAGCTGCGACCTGGACCACGAAGTCGACCAGTGGGGCGTGCTCGACCAGCTCATCGAGCACCATGGATGGGCTCCCGACACCTGCGCCCTGGCGGCGGCCCGGCTGCTCAGTTGCCGGGGCCAGCACGGCGACGAGCAGCTCTCTACCTGGATGGAGGCGAGCCTGGGCGAGTACCTGGCCACCGAGGAGGGCCGCGCGGCGTTCGACCACGCGGCGGCGCGCGAGTTCGACACCTGGAACGGCGACATCATGCTCGGCGCGCTCAAAGGACCTCGGGATGCGCACTGCGGCGAAATGGACGAGTGGCTTGAGGCCTTCGAGCCACTGATGGACCCAGCGCGGCTCGCCGTGTTGCGGCGACATGCCCACGGCCGCTGGGCGCGAGAGCGCGGCCTGCCCGAGCAGTGACAATCGCCGTCATGCCGCGAAGGCGGGGTCGCGTCGCCGTGAACGCGGAGCGGCGCCGACCGGGGCCACCGGCAGCACGCGTGAGAACGCCTGGGTCCAGGGGCGTGCCCGGCCGCCGGTGTCCTGGGGAAGCCGGTCCCCGGGCACTCGGCCTGCCCGGCCCTCCCGTGGTGGGACTTGCCCCTCATCGGGGCGTGCCGTAAAGGCGGTGGCCGTGCGTAACCTCTGCCTGCGTTGCCGCCGTCCCGAGAGCGCGTGTTATTGCGCGCAACTGCCGCCCCGGTTGGAGACGCGCACGCGCGTCGTGTTCCTCCAGCACCCGCGTGAGAGCCGCGTGGCCATCGGCACCGCGCGCATGGCCCACCTGTCGCTGAGCAACTCCGAGCTGCATGAAGGCGTGGACTTCACCGGCCACCGGCGGATTGAAGAGCTGGCCGCGCAGCGGGACTCCGTGGCGGTGCTCTTCCCGGGCGAGGACGCAATCTCCGTGGAAGAGGCGCGGCTGAATCCCCCCAAGACGCTCATCGTCGTGGACGGCACCTGGCCGCAGGCGAAGAAAGTCGTTTCGCGCAACCCGGTGCTGGCGGGGCTGCCGCGCATCGGCTTCGTGCCGCGCCGACCCAGCAACTACCGCATTCGCGCGGAGCCCGCGGACCACTGCGTGTCCACCATCGAGGCGGTGGTGGAGATGCTGGGCGTCCTGGAAGGCGACCCGGCGCGCTTCGACACCATGCTGCGGGCCTTCGAGTACATGGTGGACACGCAGCTGGCGCGGCAGTCGACGCGCACCTCGCCCAACCGGCGCCGCATCTACTTCGGGCCGTGGCGTCCGCCGCTGGAGCTGCGCACGCTGGCGGAGCGCTTCGAGAAGCTCGTCGTCTTCTACGGCGAGGCGAACGCCCACCCCGCGGGGGCCGAGGAGATTCCCACGGAGCTGGTGCACGCGGTGGCGTGCCGTCCGGCCACGGGCGAGCGCTTCGAGGCCATCATCGCGCCCGAGCAGCCCCTGGCCTACAGCACGCCGCTGCATGTGGAGCTGTCGGAAGACATCCTCCGCGCGGGGGAGCCCCGGGCGGAGGCGATGAAGCGCTTCGAGGCCTTCCTTCGTCCCGATGACGAGCTGGCGGTGTGGACCACGTTCGCGCTGGACCTGCTGTGGGCGGGCGGCATCACCCGGCGCCCGGCCAGCAGCGTGCGCCTGGCCACCGCGCGCGCGCTGAAGGGCAAGGCGGGCGGCGTGGAGCAGGCGATGACGCAGCTGGAGGGCCCGGAGGTGCCGCAGTGGGCCCCGGGCCGCGCGGGCCGACGCATCCGCGCGCTGGAGTCCGTGGTGCGCGAGCTGGTGGAGCGAGGCAACGCCACCGAGCCGCCCCAGAAGCTGCCGCGCACGGGCAGCTGAGTCCGCGCCCGTTGCCGCCCGCTCAAGGCAGCAGCCCCGTCTTGGCCTCCTTGGCGTAGCGTCCTCGCGGGAAGTCATTGAGGTACTGGCGGTACTCGTCCCGGGCCCGGTGGGATTCGAGCTTCTCCTCGAAGCACCGCGCGCGCAGGTAGCGCGCCTGTTCGCGGTGGGCGGCCCGGGGGCTGCGTTGGGCAATCTCGTCCAGTCCCACGAGGAAGCGCTCGCACTTGCGCGAGTTCACCTGGAGCCGGGCGTAGCCCAGGAACCGCTCGTCCGCGTCCCTGGAAACCAGGGCCATGGGAATCATGGGGCCGCGCTTCTTCGCGGCCTTCTTCGCCACGGCCTCCGGAGGCGGCTGGGGCGCGGGCTCGACGGGGACGTTCACCGACGGCGCGGGGTAGGGCGCGAACTCCTGGTTCGGGTCCACGGGGGCCCGGGGCTCGGCCGGAGGGCCTCCCGCGGCGGCGACGGGGGCCAGGGCCTCCGCGGGGAG
>NZ_JABXEO010000045.1:0-67143 GCF_013372585.1 Myxococcus sp. AM010 | reverse complement strand
CCCCAGGACGCGCTCCCCGCGCGCCTGGAATCGCTCCTGGAAGCCCTGACCGACCGGCACCTCGCGGACCGGCTGGAGCGCGTGCACCGCGCGGCGGCGGTGGCCATCGACCGGCTGGGACACTTGAGCATCGCGAAGTACGAGCCCACGTCGGTGGAAGCGGACGGCGGCGCGGACTTGTCGCTGTGGGAGACGATGGCGCCCGCCATTGGCGACACGGTGGTGGGCGTCAACCAGCTCGTCAGCGCCGTCCACCACGAGTTCCCGCCCCCCACGCGCCCCGTCGGGCTCGGCGACGGTGGCTGGGCCCCGCCGCCGGCCAGCTCGGATGAGCGGCTGGCGCAGGAGGTGGAGGCGGTGCTGCACGCCGTCGCGGACCGGCTGGCGCGGCGCGTGGCGGAGCTGGGACAGCAGATGCGCCGCCCGGAGGTGGTGAGCGACCGCTGGACGCTGATGGCCGAGCTGCAGGCGTTCCGCGCCGACTTCCGCGTGCGCATCGGCGACCTCGTGTACCTCACCGCCGCGGCCTTCGCCGACGTGCGCCGCGAAGAGGTGGTGCCCGGCTACGCCCACCAGGTGGGCGCGCGGGCGGCGCTGCGTGCGGCGGCGGCGGACCTGCGCCGCTCCCTGCAAGGCCGGTTGGAGCGCGCGGCGAAGGCGGAGGCCCGCGCGCGCCCCGCGCTGGCGCGGCAGGTGGCGGAGAGCCTGGCCGCCTTCGTGTCCCTGCCCGCGTCGGTGGCGCTGCGCACGCCGCAGAAGCACCAGGTGCTGGAGCTGCGCGCGCGCCTGCTGGACACGGCCACCCAGGCGGAGCTGGCGCCGGACGCGCTGCCCGGGCTGGTGGAGCCCTACCTCACCGCGCTGGACGAGCAGATGGAGGAGGTCACGCGCACCTGGCTCGTCGTCCATGACCGCGCGGTGTGGGCCACCTGCGGCATGAAGCTGGAGCAGGCGGACATGCACCTGTCGCTGGGCTCGCGCGGCGCGGAGCGCGTGCTGGCGGAGGCCGTGGAGGCGGCGGGCGCGCTCCAGGGTCGCTCGCCGCCGTTCGACGCCTTCCTGCGCAAGGCGCGACAGGAGGCGGGCGACGGACTGGAGGAGGCAGGGGCGCGGGAGCTGCTCACCCGGTTCCGGGAGCGGCTGGCGGCCCTGCCCTTCAGCTGAACCGCGAGGCTATGGCTTGGTGCCGTCGGGCTTCGCGCCCTCGGGCAGCGCCGGGGTGGCGGGCTTCGGCGGGAGGATGCGCAGCTCGTCGTAGCGCGCCGCCAGCGACTCCTGCGTCATCTCCTCCTGCCACTGCTTGGGGTTGGTGTTCCAGCCGTAGTCGGCCGGCACCTTGCCACCCCCCTGGCTGGTGTAGCCAATCATGTCCGGGAACTGCTTGGACCAGCGGCCCGCGGGGTCCGGCTCCTTGGTGATGAGCTGGCGGTTGGGACGGTGAAGGAAGGGCTTGGGTGCGTCACTCATGGCCCGTAGCCTCTCCGAAAGCAGCCCGCGAGGGTAGCGGGAAGACGCGGCGCCTCAGGCCGCCCGGCGGGTCCGCCTGCGGCACCCGGTGCTCACTGGCGGCAGCACGCGAGGGCCCATTTCGAACACCGCGGCGAAGAAGCGGGCCTGGGCCTCGCTGCCATACCGGTACCGGCGCACGGCCCCGGCCCACGTCTCCACCTCCACGCCCCAGCCTCGCCTGTCGTGGAGGAGCTCCACCCGCAGCACCCCACCCATGCCGTCACCCTCACCCTGTGCATCCATGCCCCGGGCCCTTGAAATCCCCGTGCCAGGGCGAGCACGCGACATCACCGGGTTGCGGTGTCGGCCACCCACCAAAGCGCGGCGGGCCCGTAAGGAATGCAGGAGGGCTCGGCCGCCTGCCTGCCCGATTGCGGATGCCCGACCGGGGTACACCGCAGGTCGCCTTGTGCCTCGCGATTCCTGCGTTAACTCAGAAGCATGACTCAATTCGAGAGCAACACCGGCGAGCGGTTCGCCGAATTCGTCCTCCCCGACGGCTGCGTGCTCTGCGGTGGAGAGGTGACTGTGCGTGCCTCTCAGGCGGGCGCGCACAGCTATTGCCCGCGGTGCCACTGGCTGTCCAAGCCCAGCATGCGCGTGCGCGACAACGGCGTGGAGCTGTCCTTCGCCACCACCGTGCTCGCCTGAGCACGCGCCGCCTCACGGCGGCAACATCGCCTCCGACAGCACCAGCGCCAGCAGGGCCGCCTTCTCTCCCTGTCCGAGGCGCAGCACCTCCTCGGGCAGGGACAGGGAGACGGGGCCCGGCTGGAGCGTCGTCCCAGGCTGGCAGGTGCGCCAGCCCGAATACCCCGCTCCCGTCACGGACATCGTGTAGTTGCATCCGCCCATGGCGCCAGCGATGGCGAAGGGCGCGATGACGAGGCTCGACGGCTGGCTGGCGAAGTTCCCCTCCAGGCGCAGGCCCGGCTCCGGCGTCCGCTCGAGCACGCGGAGGTCGACGGTGCCGTCCCCCACGCGTCCGAGCAGGCCTCCGCTGGCCCAGCCGACATCCACGTCCCTGCCACGCACCTGGCCCACCAGCGCCGCGCCGCGCTGACGCAGCTCGACGCCGGGCCCCCGCACGACGCCGCCCTCCTCCAGGGACAGCTCCACCGACTGCGCGCCCGCTTCGAGCCGCAGCGGCCCTCCCTGCCCGGTGACGGAGACCTGTGCCCGCGCGGAGGACGCGAGCGTCAGGCACAACACGCCCAGGATTCCGATGACACCTCGGGGTCCGGCTTCGCTCCACGGCACATGACACCTGCTTTCGGCGGGTCCTCTGCCCGAAGGTGAGGCTCCGCTGAAGCCGTGGCAGGGCCGGTGGACCTGGCGCGCTCACGCCGGGACTGGCGAAGTCCCAGGAAGCGAGCGCGGGGTCCGTGGCTCAGTGGCCGCCGTACGTACCGCTCGCGGCGGGCACCACTTCGGGCTCGCGCTCGAGCCTGCGCTCGGCTTCATCCCAGGCGCGGCCGTCCTCATAGCCCCACTCGTCGACGTCCACCTGATAGCTGACCTGTGACAGCAGCCGGCCCCGGCACAGCTTCGAGTCCCAGTTGCCCTCCGCCAGCGAGCTGTTGGCGCGGGAGAGCAGCTCGCGCATCACCCACTCCGGGACGATGTCGCGGTCCGCGGGGTACGCGAAGCGGAAGAACATCAGGTGCGAGAGCAGCACCTCCCAGTACCGGTCGAAGCGCGCCAGCAGCCGCGGCCAGTCGAACGTGCGCCCCGTCTTCAGGAGCAGGTGCGTGAGCTCGTGTCCGTCGAAGCGCTCGCGCTCCAGGACGAAGGCCTTGCTCCAGTAGATTTCCTCCGCTGGAGGCACGTTGCACGCGCAGTTCAGCAGCCGGGCGCGGACCGCGTGCTCGAACCAGCCGTCATCGACGATGGTGATGCCGTTGCCGGACGCGAAGATGAGGTCGACGAGGAAGTCGTCCCAGAAGGCCTTGTGCAGCCAGCCGTGGACGTCGCGCTGCGTGCTCCAGCCGTTGCGCGCGAGCACTTCCAAGGCGCGGTCCGCGTCGTCCTTGCGGATGAACAGGTCCAGGTCCTTCGTGTCGCGATAGATGCCCGTGTAGTGGGCGAACGCGTAAGCGCCACCGACCAGGAACGGGATTCGCGCGTCGGACAACAATTGGATGGCATAGGCCCGTGCGCCCAGCTCGGCGACCGGCCGCCGAACCTCCATCCGCCGTGGGTCTCCCCCGGGCGCGCCCGAGGCCTTCGGTGGTTGCTCAGCCATGCGCCAAAAATAGGAGCGCGATGCCGGGACGACAGCGGTCCGGCCGCGTGGCCGGTCGCAGGGCAGCCGGGCGTGCGTCAGCGCGCCAGCATCCACATCAGCGGCGCCGTGGCGAAGGACAGCGGAACGCCCACCCCCACCATCAACACCGCCAGCTCCGGGTCCAGGTCATGCTCGGCCGCGAGGATGGCCGCGCTCACCATGGGCCCCATGGCCGCCTGCAGCAGCGTGGCCTGCACCACCATGGGCGCAAGCCCTGGCAAGGCCAGCAGGCCCGCCGCCGTCAGCGCCGGCACCAGGAGCAGCTTGTACGACAGCCCCAGGGCCACCGCGGGCAGCCGGGGCTTGATGCCCGACAGGCGCAGCTGCAGGCCAATGGCGAACAGGGCCAGCGGCGTCAGCAGCGAGCCCAGCCGCTCCAGCACCCCGTCCAGCCAGACGGGGTAGGCCCAGGGCCGCGTCGCCAACGCCACCACCAGCGCCAGGAACGGGGGGAAGGTGGCCACCTTGCGCGCGAGCTGCCGCGCGGACAGCGGCGTGTCCGCGCCCGCCCGGGCCGCCGCCACCGTGGCCAGCGAGGACAGCACCAGGAAGGAGCCGAGCTGATCCACCACCACCGCCACCGGCAGGCCCCTGGCCCCCAGCAGCGCCTCCGCCATGGGCAGCCCCACGAAGGCGGTGTTGCCCAGCCCCGCCGTCAGCACCAGCGCCATGATGGACGGCTTCGGCAGCCCCAGCCGGGGCCCGAGCAGCCGGAAGAAGGGGCCCGCGCCCAGGTAGTAGAGCCACGGCACCGACGCGGCGACCAACAGCTCCGGCACGAACTCCAACCGGTGCATGGCGCGCAGCACCAGCGCCGGCAGCGCCACGTACAGCACGAAGGTGTTGAACGCCCCGGCGGAGCCCTCCGGAAACTTCCCGCTGTGCCGGGCCAGGACGCCCAGCACCAGACACGCCCCCAACAGCCCGATGACGTTCCCCATGACGGCCGCAGCGTCTCAGCCCACCGCGTCGAACTCCAGCGACACTCGCCAAAAGCAACGGGCGGCCTTCCCCCAGGGGAAGACCGCCCGTCGTTCACTTCACGCCGAAGCCGGGACTACGGCTTGGTGTAGGTGATGGCCAGGTTGTAGGTGGCGGCCGTGTAGCCACGCACCATGATGTACGCGGTGGACTGGCCCGCGGGCACGGCGATGTCGCACGTCTCGTTGGCGCCGCTGAGGTACGGGCGGCAGTTGTACGCGCTGGTGGTGGGCTGCGCGCCGAAGCGGACGTAGAGGTCCGGGTCACCCGTGCCCGTCATCACGACCTTGAAGTTGGTGCCGGCCTTCACGCTGAAGGAGCCGACCTGCGCGTTGGCGTTGAGCGCCACGCTGCCGGTCCGCGTCTCGTTGGTGGGCGTGCCGTTACCGCTGGAGGGCGTGAGGTAGTTGATGGTCAGGTTGAAGGTCGCGGCCGAGTAGCCACGCACCATGATGTACGCGGTGGTCACGCCCGCCGGAATCTCGACGGTGCAGCTCTCGCTGGCGCCGCTGAGGTACGGACGGCAGTTGTACGCCGTCGTGGTGGGCGCCGCGCCCGCGCGGACGTAGAGGTCCGGGTCACCCGTGCCCGACATCGTCACGGTGAAGGTGGAGCCAGGGACGACGTTGAAGGGGCCGTAGTTGACGTTCGCGCCCGAGGCGACAGAGCCCGTGCGCGTCTCCGTCACCGGGTCGCCTTCCGGCGGCGGCGGGGGCGGCTCACCGTTCGGCGTGCCGTAGAGCGCCTGGATGCCCTGGACGTCCTTCGTGGTCAGCACCAGGTCACCGTTCTGGGTGCCGTTGCACTGCGGGTAGTGCATGACGGAGGAGCCGTCGTAGGTGGTCAGCGCGCGCCAGTTGCTGTCCTCGAAGCAGGTGCCAGACTCGGGGCGGGTGTGCTCGTGACGGAAGCCGAGCACGTGGCCCAGCTCGTGGCGGGTGATGCCCTCCAGCGTCCAGACGCCCAGCGGCTGGAACGAGCTGGGGTCGAACACGACGTTGCGCTGCGCGCGCGCGTCACCCGGGAAGAACGCGCGCGCCAGGTACTGGCCTCCCGCGTTGATGGGGCTCACGTCGAACAGCACGTTGCCGTTGCTGGCGTTGCAGTTGGAGTCCTGCGCGGAGACGTGAACGAACTTCACGTGGCCGGCGGCCTCCCATGCACCCGTCGCGCTGGCCATCGCCTGGACCATGCGGTTGTAGTTGCTGCCGAAGGTGGTGCTCACACAGTAGCTGAGGTTCAGCTTCTGCGTGTCGCTCCACTTCGCGTCCGCTCCGCCCACGCGGTGGACGATGAGCTGCCCGTTCTTGACGTTGTTGTCGTAGAACTCGCGCAGGTGCTTCTCGGTCGCGAACGGCGTGTCACCGTCGGCGATGAAGATGCCCGTCTCCGGCTCCTGGTACACCTGGGCGAGGAACTCCTCCCACGACATCCCCTGGCTGAGCGTCTCCTCGGAGGTGGGGGTGGTGCCATCGCTGCCGCCGCAACCGGCGAGCAGCGCCAGGCCCGTGAGGGCGCCGACGAACTTGGACTGTGACATGGACATCCTTGTTGGGATGAGTGGTTCGCAGCCGACCAAGCAGCCGCCATGCCAGCAGCCAAGTCATCGCCGTCATTCAGGTTTTCTGATGGCTCCCTGTTCAACGCGGTGTGCCTGGACTCCAGGGCCCCACGGCTTTTCGTAAACTACCTTTACATTTTACCTTCAAATCGTAGTGCTTCTAAGGGGTTGTCCGTAGAAGACAAGCTGACTGATATTCAGACAGGCTGTCCTGAAGCAGGACACCCTTCACCGACCGTCCGGATTCATTCGTCCTGAAAATAGACAATGACAACGGAAGCACTACAGCCCCACCAGGCTCTCCGGGCGATTCAGGCCGCGCGCGCGGCCCAGCGGCTGGAGGATGTCCTG
Source organism: Myxococcus sp. AM010 (assembly GCF_013372585.1). Lineage (NCBI taxonomy): Bacteria > Pseudomonadati > Myxococcota > Myxococcia > Myxococcales > Myxococcaceae > Myxococcus > Myxococcus sp. AM010. The sequence goes on along the minus strand of NZ_JABXEO010000045.1, from coordinate 60,454 downwards.
CGGCGGCGCGTCCGCGGTGAGCAGGAGCGCGCGCACGGCGGTCTCCACCACGTCCTCGGCGCCGGGGCGGACCATGCCGCGGCGGGCGTCCTGCACGCGCTTGCCGCGGTAGGCGTCAAAGCGCTCCTTCACGCGGCGAGCGACATCCGACACCGCCTTGTCGCCCACCTCCACGCGCAGCTCCAGCTCGTTGCGCAGCTGCACCGGGTCCGCGAGCACGCCGTACCTGTCGTAGCCCTTGTGCGCCGTGTCCTCGTGCATCACCGCGTAGTCCTGCGTGTTGGGCGCGGGCACCTGCTGCTCCTTGAGCAAGTCCCGCATCACCGCGGTGACAGAGGCCGTCACGGTGAGCCGGTGGAGCTGCACGTCGAACACGAAGTCCGAATACATGGGCTCCTCCACGGTGATGGGCTCGCGGAAGGTCGCGTCGCGGTGCCGCTGCACAGCCGTGCGCTGGCCCTCGGCCTTGTCCAGCGCGGCCTCCAGCGCCTTCTCCTTCTCCAGGGACGCGGCGGCCTTGGCCACCAGCAGCACCTCCTCGGCGACGCACGCCTTGGTGTCACAGCGGGACGGGTTGCACTCGCTGGGCAGCTCCCCGGGGCCGCTGGCCTCTCGCGCGGCGTCGCCGCACTCCAGCAGGGCCTCGCGGCACTGGCGGCGCTCCCGCTCGCGGCAGCGCTCGGCGGCCACGCGCACCATGGACAGCTCCGCCTGCAGGCGCAGGTACTCCCGCAGCGCGGCGGCCTGCTTGCGCTCAACGTCCTCCAGGGCGCGCTCGGCCTTCAAGAGCTGGGTCTCGAAGCCGCCGCGGCGCGGGTTGGGCACGGAGCGGTTGCCGGCGAGGTAGCGCTGCGTGCGCTGCGACTCCTCCACCACCTGCAGCGGAAGCACCCGCTCCAGTGACAAATCCAGCGTCACGCCTTCGCGGCCCGCCGGGGCCTCCGTCACCACGCGCAGGGGCAGCTGCGTGGGCAGCATCGCCGCCAGCCGGCCGGCCGCCAGCCGCTGCGCCACGTCCGGCGCTCCGGCCCGGTCCTCCACCGGCGAGGCCACCACCAGGAAGGCCACCTCGTCGCGCAGCTTCTGGCGCACGGCCTCGGCTCGCTCCCGCGCCGCGGTGGCGCCCACGCGCTCCTGGTCCGCGCGGACGTAGGCCACCAGCGCGTTGCCCAGCTTGCCGGCCTTCTCCAGGCCCTCACCCGTACCGAACCAGCGCCGCGCCCAGGCCACCTGCACGCCGTCCACGCCCCGCCTGGCGGCCGCGTGGTCCGGCGCCACCGACAGCACCGCGTCGAACTCCGTGCGCGCGTCCTGCAACCGCTCCGCCTTCAACGCCACGTTGCCCGCCGCCACGCGCGCATCCAACGTGGCGCCAAGCAGCTCCCGCGCCGAGCCGTTGTCCGCGTTGAGCTCCAGCGCGCGCACCAGGCGCTTCATCGCGCCATCCAGGTCCCCGGAGGCATGCACGGCGCGCGCATCCTCCAGCACCACCTCGCTCCAGGCCTGACGCACCTTGCCCAGCTTCACCTTGACCTCGGAGGCCTCCGGGTCCGCCGCCAGCGCGCGCAGATAGGCAGCCTCCGCCTCCGCCCACTTCTGCTCCTGGCTGGCGGCGTCTCCCTCCTTCACCGCCCGGGAGAAGGCGGAACAGCCCGACAGGGCGAGCACCAGGGCCAGGGCCAGGGCCCCCAGCCAGGGACGGGAGGAAGAAGGAGGCGGGCGGAGGGCTCGGGCAGACGCGTTCACGCCCGCATCTTCGAGGAAACCCTCATTCGGGAGAAGACGCCGGACGTCCTCTTGGCCGCCCCTCATCCCACACAGGCACCCCTCCCCTGGAGGTCTGCCATTGCCAGCCAGGCCCGCGCTCCCGCGAAGAACCCTCACTCCCTGTTGCGGCGACAATGTATGTCACCTTTCCAACGGTTTTGAATTCTTGCGCTGCGGGCTCCCCTACCCCAGAATGAGTCTTAAAAACCCCACCGCTGCCTGATTCCGCCAAATTTTACAGTGCAGTTGCGATGATTCGCCCTGACTGTATATATACGCCTCATTCATCGCCCTCCCGCCGCATTCCCAACTGGAGCAGGTTGGACCCTCCTCATGGAATCTGTCGCCCGCCCCCAGACTTCGGTGCCCCGCCAGGTCGTACGGACCGTGCTTCACGAGGCCCTGGAGAGCAAACTGGGTGGGGAGGTCGTGGTCCGCTCCACCTCCGTTTCCGGGCGCATCTTCGTGGTGGCGCGGAAGGTGGCCTGGGCGGTCCTCAACGGGCCGGGGGCGCTCAACTTCTCCTCGGTGCTCATCCGGGAGCGGGTGGTCAGCCGCGAGGACGTCGAGCAGGTGGTGGCGGAGTGCCGGCAGAGCGGGGGCAACTTCTGCGAGACGCTGGTGACGTGGGGCCTGGTTCCCCGGGACACCATGAGGGACCTGCTGCGCCGCCACATGTCGGAGCAGCTGGAGGCCTTGCTGTCGCTGACGGACGCCCAGGCCATGTTCGTCCCGCAGCCGCGCACCTATTCCAGCCAATTGACGTATGGCCTGGATGAGCTGATTCCCACTGTCGCGAAGCCTCCCACTCACCCCCTGGTAGAAAGCGAAGTCATGGCGAACGTGAAGCAGTCCCTGGAAGAGACGCTGAAAATCGAGGGGGCCTTCGCGGCCTGTCTGGCGGACTCGAAGAGCGGCATGTGCCTGGGCAGCGTGGGCGGCAACCCGGCCTTCAACATCGAGACGGCGGCGGCGGCCAACACCGAGGTCGTGCGTTCCAAGATGAAGGCCATGAGCATGCTGGGCATCAAGGACCGCATCGAGGACATCCTCATCACGCTCGGCGAGCAGTACCACCTCATCCGCCCGCTTTCGGGCAAGGAGGGCCTGTTCCTGTACGTGGCCCTGCACCGCGCCAGCGCCAACCTGGCGATGGCCCGCTACAAGCTGTCCGAGGTCGAGAAGACGCTTCAGGTGTGAGCCGTCCCCTGGGTGGATGAGCGCCCGCCCGCCCCCCGGGCGGCGCGCCCCCCCCCGCCTCGGACGCGCCCGGATGGATGCGCGCCAGGGCCCCTCATCATTAAAGAGTGCAGTCCCTTCCTGCTGGCCCCCATGAGCCCGTGCGACACACGGCGCGGGTGGCCTCGGACGCGCCGGGAATGACGCGGCGCAATGACAGGTAGAGGAATGACACGTCCCATGAGGGGGGCAAGAGAGGCACCATGTCCTGTCCACAGCCACGACCCACCGAGTTCCGCCTTCCGCTGCGGGCCGAGTCCTTCTCCATCGACGAGCACCGCAACGTGCACTGCCGCTTCTACGGCGGCTGCATCGACGTCGCGGTGAAGAAGGACTGGGATGGCTTCACCTGCGCCAAGTGCCCGCTGTTCCACGAGGACCAGGCTCCTGGCGCCAGCGCGTACGCCTTCAACCAGCCCGCGGACCTGGGCCGGCCCTAGCGGCCTTCAGCAGACAGGCCCCGGCGGTGCGCGCTTCCATGGGACGAGGGAGCGTCCCACCGCTGGAGCCTCCGTTGACCAGCCCACGCGGAGCCGGGACTCCTGGAGGGAGTAGGCATGGGGGGCTCCTGACGCCAGCTTGGGGCCCAACCTGGAGGCCCCCATGCTGCGCCAGCTCCTGCTCTCCGACTTCCGCTCCGAGGGCCCCGCCGCCGGACATGGCTGGCCGCTGGTGCAGCACACGTTTCCCACCGTGCAGTTGGCGCCCCTGGCCGCCGGGCGCGGCGGCAACGTGCTCTATCTGGACGCATCCGAATGGAACGCACCGGCCTTCGACCCCATCGCTTGGGACGCGCGCGTCTTCGAGGCGGCGGAGCGCAGCGAATGGCTGTCCTTGCACCTGGACGGCGCGAGCAGTGAGGCGCTCGTCGTGGCCGCGCTGGAAATCCTCACCCGCTATCAATGCCTGGTGCGGCGCCGCAACGCGGCTTCGGCCACGCCGCTCTTCAGCCGGCTGCTGGCGCGGCACCGCTCCCTGCACGACTTGAAGCAGCCGCAGGTGCGCGCGGAGTTCCACCGCGCGGTGGATGCCTGGCAATGGACGCTCCGGCTGCGGCCGGACGTGGACCTCCCGCCGCAGGCCGCGGCCTTCTTCCATGAACAGGAAGGGGAGCAACCCACGACACAGGCGCGCGCGGACCGCGCGGTGCAGGTGCTGGAGGAGGCCGGCGCGGATGACGCCACCTGCAGGCGCGTGCGGGAGCTGCTGAAGCGCGACGCGCGCCCCGCCAACGCGCGGGACGTGTCGCTGCTGGACTCCGCGGATGCGCTGGCGTTCTTCTGCCGGGAGTCCTCCGCCTGGTTCCGGGAGGCCGCGCCCGAGCACCGCCGCCGGCAGGTGGCCCGGATGCTCGCGCGGCTGCGGCCCGAACACCTGCGCTGGCTGGGACACATGCGCCTGGCGCCGGCCGTGCGCGGCCAGCTCGAGGTCCTGCTCGCCGCCCACTTTCCAGTGGACGGCACGGCCTGAGCGGGACGGCGCGCGCGGGCCGCCACCGCTACGCGTGCACGGTCCGGTCCGGCAGCCCGCCCAGGGCGTTGTCGTTCATGGTGACGTCGCCCGTGATGCCGGCGGCCCGCTGCCGCTCGGTAACCTCACGCAGGTTGCGCTCCTGCTTGTTGCCCATGGCTCCGCCCAGAATCACGGCCATGATGAGGACGGCGAAGATGACGACTCCCAGGATGGTGGCGCCAAGGATTACCATGAGCTGAGCCTCGCTTGCGGGGGGCCGCGCGCCACGGAGGCGAACACGGCCACGTTGGCTTCACCCTGGAAAGGTGTGTCGTCCCGCCGCTCACGGCGCTGCTTCCCCGGCCGTCCCCGCCATGGATGTCCGCCCGCCCAGCGGGCAGGCTGCCTAGCGCGAAAGCATGTCTGGCTTCTCGAAGCGCGGCAGACACAGCCAGAAGCGCGTGCCCTCTTCCGGCGTGGACGTCACCCGCAACAGGCCGCCGTGGGCCCGCACGATTTCATGGGTGATGTAGAGCCCCAGCCCCAGCCCGTTGCGCTGCGCGCTGCGCATGTCCTGTGCGCGCACGAAGGGGTCGAAGATGTGAGGTAGCCGCTCCTGGGGAATGGGCAGACCCCAGTTGTGCACCTCCATCCGGACGCCGCCCTCCTCGTCGCGCACCGACACGCAGACGGACGTGTCCTCGGGGGAATACTGCACGGCGTTGCCCACCAGGTTGGAGGCCGCCTGGGCGATGCGGTCCGCGTCCCATTCACCCCAGCCCTTGCCGGACAGGGTCAGCTCGAAGCGCCGCATGGGGTGCGCCACCTCCAGCTCCTCCACCACCTGCCGCAGCACGTCATGCAGGTTCACCCGCGCGCGCGTCAGCGGGTAGCCGCCGCCCAGCCGGGTGCGCGTGAAGTCCAGCAGGTCGTTGATCATCCGCGCCATCCGGTCCGCGGAGATGGAGATGCGGTTGACGGCCTTGCGCTGCGGCTCCGCCAGCACGCCGTAGCGCAGCAGCAGGGCCGCGTTGCCGGAGATGGCCTGCAACGGGTTGCGCAGGTCATGTCCCAGGACGCCCAGGAACTGCTCGCGGAACACCGCCGTCTGCCGCGCCGCCTCCTCGCGCTTGAGCCCCTCCTCCACGCGCTTGCGCTCGATGGCGTAGCGCAGCGCCCGCACCAGCAGCGCCCCCGTCACCTGCCCCTTCACCAGGTAGTCCTGCGCGCCCTCGTGCACGGCCTGCACCGCCAGCTGCTCGTCGTCCGTGCCGGTGAGCACCACCAGCGGCACCGACGGCGCGGCGTTGAGCAGGCGGGGGATGTTGGCCAACCCCTGCCCGTCCGGCAGCGACAAATCGAGCAGCACCGCGTCCACGTCGGCGCTGCCCAGCACGTGCACCGCGTCCGCCAGCCGCTCCACGTGGAGGACGTCGAAGCGCGCGGTGGCAATCTCCTTCAGCTCCTCCTGGAGCAGCCGCGCGTCGCCCGCGTTGTCCTCCACCAGCAGCAGGCGCAGGGGGCGCCCGTCCACGCTCCGGTCGCTCATGAAGCCTCGGGCTTGGGGGGCAGCCGGACGACGGACAACCAGAAGTCGTCAATGGAGCGCACCACGGAGATGAACTGCTCCAGGTCCACCGGCTTGGCGATGTAGCAGTTCGCGTGCAAGTCGTAGGTGCGCAGGATGTCCTCTTCCGCCTTCGACGTGGTGAGCACCACCACCGGGATGCGGCGCAGGGCCGGGTCGACCTTGATTTCGGCCAGCACCTCGCGTCCGTCCTTCCGAGGCAGGTTGAGGTCCAGCAGGATGAGGTCGGGCCGGGCGGCGTCCGCGTACGCGCCCTGGCGCCGCAGGAAGGACAGCGCCTCCACGCCGTCGCGCGCCACCGACAGGCGGTTGCTCACCTTGCCTTCCTTGAAGGCTTCGATGGTCAACCGCACGTCGCCGGGGTTGTCTTCCACCAGGAGGATTTCAATCGGGCTGCCAGTCGCGTCGTGGCGCATGTCTCAAGACTCCGGATGGGACGGTACGGCGGGCAGCGTGAACCAGAAGGCCGTGCCTTCACCTGGCTGGGACTCCACGCCGATGCGGCCCCCATGGCGCTCGACGATTTTCTTGCAGATGGCCAGGCCAATCCCCGTGCCCGGGTACTCCTCCTTGCCGTGGAGCCGTTGGAAGATGACGAAGATGCGCTCGAAGTACTCGGGGGAGATGCCAATGCCCCAGTCGCGCACGGTGAAGCGGACCGCCGCTCCCCGCGGCTCGGCGCTCACCCGCACCCGGGGCGGCGCGGCGCCGTGGAACTTGAGCGCGTTGCCCACCAGGTTCTGGAACAACTGGGTGAGCTGCGTCTCGTCCGCGAGCACCGCCGGCAACGGGCCGAGCTCCACCGAGGCCTGCGTCTCCTGGATGGCCGCCCGCAGGTTCGCGGTCGCCCGCTCCAGCGCCCGTCCCGCGTCGCAAGGGCGCCTGTCCCAGCCTCGCGTGCCCACCCGCGAATAGGCCAGCAGGTCCTGGATGAGCCGCTGCATGCGATTCACCCCGTCCACCGCGTAGTGGATGAACTCGTCCGCGTCCGCGTCCAGCCTGCCCTTGTAGCGCCGGCCCAGCAGCTGGGTATAGCTGGCCACCATGCGCAGCGGCTCCTGCAAGTCGTGCGAGGCCACGTAGGCGAACTGCTGGAGCTCCTCGTTGGAGCGGGCCAGCTCCTGGGCGCGCTGCTGCAACCCCTCCTCGGCGCGGCGGCGCTCCACGCCCTGGGCGATGGCGTCCGACACCGCCGCCAGCGCGACCGCCGCGTCCTCGCCCAGCGGCTCCCTGCCATAGACGCCGAGCACTCCCACCAATTGCCCACGCACCATCAGCGGCATGCCCGAGAACGCGCGCACGCCCGTCTCCTTCAACCAGCCGCCGTCCAGGACGCGCGTGTCGCCTGTCAGGTCATCCACGCGGAGCTGAGCGCGCAGGCGGGCCACCTCGCTCACCAGGCTGGGGCCGTCCACCCGGATTCGAGCCCACTTGTCGCGCGGCGGCGCGTTGGGGCCCGCGTTGCCCGCCAGCTCCAGGGTGTGGGTGTCGCGCGAGTACAGCCACAGCCGCGCCGTCCGCGCCCCCAGGTGCGTCACCAGTGCGCTGGCGCAGTCCTGGAGAATCTCCGCCAGGGCGTCCTCGCGCGCCAGGGCGAGGCTCACCTCCGCGCGCAGCGCCTCCAGCCGGCGCGCGGCCGCCTCGCGCTCCAGGCGGCGGGCGGCGTCCTCCACCTGGCGCTGGGCGGAGACGTCCGTGGTGGTGCCCACCCATTCGCGCACGCCGCCGTCCGGGTTGAGCACCGGCACCGCGCGCACGCGCACGGGGGTGTAGCGCCCGTCCGGGCGGGCCAGGCGGTACTCCGCGTCATAGGGGCGGCGCTGCTCCACCGTGGCGAACCAGCTCCGCGCCGCGGTGTCCCGGTCCTCGGGATGCACGGCCGAAAGCCACTCGTGTCCCCGCCACTGCGCGTACGTCCGGCCGGTGAAGGCGCGCCAGGACGGGCTGTCCTCCTCGATGTCGCCGTCGGGGCGCGTCACCCAGACGGCCTGGGTGGAGGCGGTGACCAGCGAGCGGAAGCGCAGCTCCATCCGCCGCGCGTCCTTGATGAGCCGGGCGTTGTCCAGCGCCACCGCCGCGCGCTCGGCCAGCTGCGTGGCCAGCAGGAGGTCCGTCTGGGCGAAGCGCCGGCCTGACTCCGCGTGCACCAGCGACAGCGCGCCAATGGTGCGGCCACGCGCCGTCAGGGGCACCAGCATGGCGGAGCGCAGCCCCAGTTCCCGCGCGATGCGCAGATGCTCCGCGTCACGGGTCCCGGCCACCAGCAGCGCATCCGGGACCTCCGGCAGCACCACCGACACCCCTGTGCGGATGACGGACAGCACGCCGGAGGGGTCCTCATGGCGCGGCGGGTAACGCACACGCAGCTCCTCCGCGTAGCGCACCTTCTCCGGGTCCACATGCGCCACGCCCACCTGGCGCGTGGAGCCATCCTCGTAGGCGATTTCAATGGCGCACCAGTCCGCCAGCGACGGCACCACCAGCCGCGTCAGCGCCGAGAGCGTCGCCTCGTAATCCAGCGAGGACGACGACAGCAGCGCGCCCGCCTCGGCCAGCACGCGCAGGGACTCCGCGGCGCGCTTCTGCTCTTCGATGTCCGTACAGGTGCCGAACCATTTGACGATGCGCCCGCTGTCGTCGCGCACCGGGTGCCCCCGCCCCAGGTGCCAGCGCCACACGCCGTCATGGCGGCGGCAGCGGTACTCCACCTCATAGGGCGCGCCGGTGCGCAGGGAGTCCGCCCAGCGCCGGCCCGCCTCCTCCAGGTCATCGGGGTGGAAGGCCAACCGCCAGCCCGCCCCCAGTGCCTGCTCGGGGGTGAGGCCCGTGTAGGTGTACCAACGGGCGTTGTAGTACTCGTGATGGCCGTCCGCGCGGGCGACCCAGATGAGCTGGGGGATGCTCTCGGAGAGCAACTGCAAGGCGTCCACGCCTGGGAGCACCGGAACCGGGCGCTGGGACTCCGGGGCCGCATCCGGAGGACTACGGAGGGGGTGCGTCATGGAAGGCACTCGACCTTAACAGCCCGCACGGGGCCACACCCTCCTGGCGGGAGACGGCTTTTCAGCAGCGGACAGTCCCCAGGAAGGGCAGGTCTCACGCCGGGCGGTCAGGGAGGCGGGCGTCGTGGATTCCCTGTCAATGCCCCGCCACCGCAGATGCCTGCCATTGCACGAACAAACCAGACAGACACACCGCCCGCAATGACAGACGTCACCAACAACCTGACCTACGAAGCCCTCAGGCACGGGCGCGGATGCCAGGACACCGCGAGGGCTCCTTGGAATCGGCCCCTCAGCGAGGGTGAGGCGCTTCGGCCGTCGCACGCTCAGGACGCAGCCCGGGCAGGCGGGCAGGCGGGCCCTCTTCGTCTCATCCCCACTGCCACCCTCCGGCCAGGGAGCGAGCAACTCCCACATGGCGGGTTCAGGGAGGGGACACCACCTTCCGCGAGCGGATGTCGCCTGAGAGGGATAGGCCGCGTGAGGAGCGTGACACCCCCATGTGGAGCCCATCTCCCCGTCGAGTCCGTCCCGCGCCGTGGCGCGTGCGGGGTGGGACGCGCGCACCCGCGCGGCCCCTGGCGACGTCCCGGCCCTTGGACATCCACGCACCGCCGCGTCCCTACCGGAGACGGCCGCAGGGCGTGTCCTCCATGCCCTGTGGATGGGCGCTCGCGGCGCTGGGCGGCGCCGGCGTCCAGGTGCTGGGCCCTTCGTGTCTGGAGCGGCTGCGCCGGCGGAAGCGGGGGCACCACCGCTGGTGGCACCGCTCCCAGGAGCCGCTGATGGAGTCCATGGAGACGGCCCTGACCACGGCGCTGCTCGGCGTGTCCGTCATGCCCCTGGTGGGTGGCGACAGTCCCCCGGAGTGGGCCGCCCGGCCCGACGCGGTGCGCGACATCCGGGGCGAGGCTCCGGACGACGACCTCGACTTCGAGTCCGCCTTCGCGTCCTACTAGCGCGCCTGTTAACACCGGGGCATGACGACCGCGCCCCGCCCCAATCCGCTGCTGTCGGACCGCGACGTGGACTTCCAGCTCTACGAGGTGCTGGATGCCACGGCGCTGTGCGCCCTGCCCGCGTTCGCGGAGCACTCCCGCGACACCTTCACCCTGCTGCTGGACAGCACGCGCCGCTTCGCGCGCGAGGTGCTCTACCCCACCTACCGCGCCATGGACGCCCAGCCCCCGTCCTTCCGCGACGGGCGCGTCCACGTCCACCCGCTGATGCGCGACTTGTACCCGCGCCTGGTGGAGCTGGGCCTGCTCACCGCCTCGCGCCCGCCCGACGTCGGAGGACAGCAGCTGCCGCTCACCGTGCACGCGGTGTCCACCGCCTACCTCATGGCGGCCAACCTGAGCGTCTACGCCTGGCTGGGCCTGACGCTGGGCGCGGCGCACCTGCTGGAGGTGTTCGGCACGCCGGAGGTGAAGGCGGCCTTCATGGAGCCGATGTACCGGGGCGAATGGACGGGCACCATGGCCCTCACCGAGCCGCAGGCGGGCAGCAGCCTCGCGGACGTGCGGACCCGCGCGACGCCCGCGCCGGACGGCAGCTGGCGCATCCAGGGCTCGAAGATCTTCATCAGCGGCGCGGACCAGGACTTCAGTGAGAATGTGGTGCACCTGACGCTGGCGCGCATCGAAGGCGCGGAGGGCGGCACGCGGGGCATCTCCCTCTTCGCGGTGCCCTCGCGGCGGCCGGAGGGCGGCGCGCTGGTGGACAACGACGTCCGCGTGGCGGGCGTCATCCACAAGATTGGCTGGAAGGGCATCCCCAGCCTCGCCCTCAACTACGGTGAATCAGGTGACTGCCACGGCTGGCTGGTGGGGCCTCCGGGACGCGGCCTGGCGTGCATGTTCCAGATGATGAACGAGGCGCGCATCATGGTGGGCATGAACGGGGTGGCCACCGCGACGGTGGCGTACCACGAGGCCGTGGCCTACGCGCGTGAGCGTCCCCAGGGCCGGCCCGCCGGCGTGCGCGACGCCACGCGGCCGCAGACGCCCATCATCGAACACGCGGATGTGCGGCGGATGCTGCTGCGGCAGAAGGCCATCGTCGAAGGGGGCCTGTCGCTGCTGCTCGCCGCGTCGTACCAGGCGGACCTCGCGGAGCATGGCCAGGACGACGCCACCCGCCAGCGCGCGGGCCTGCTGGTGGACCTGCTGACGCCGGTGGCGAAGTCGTTCCCTGCCGAGCGGGGCTTCGAGGCCAACGCGCTCGCGGTGCAGGTGCATGGAGGCTACGGCTACTCCAGCGAGTACCTGCCCGAGGCCTGGCTGAGAGACCAGAAGCTCAACAGCATCCACGAGGGCACCACCGGCATCCAGGGCCTCGACCTGCTGGGGCGCAAGGTGGTGGCCGGCGGCGGCGCGGCGCTCCAGGCCTTCACGGAGGAGGTGGGCGCCACGGTGGCGCGAGCGCGCGCGGCGGGCGTGACGCCGGAGTGGGGCGAGGCGCTCGAACAGGCCCTGGCGGAGACCACCACCGTGGTGACGGAGCTGGGCGCGCGTGGCATGTCCGGCGAGGTGGAGCTGATGCTGCGCCACAGCGCGGACTTCCTGGAGCTGTTCAGCGTGCTCGCGGTGGCCTGGCGCTGGCTGGCCCAGGCCGCGGCCGCGAAGGAAGCGCTGGGGCGTGGCGACCCCGCGCCCGACTTCTACGAGGGCAAGCTGGCGGCGGCGCAGTACTGGTTCGCGGTGGAGCTGCCTCGGGTACCGCTGCTCGCCCGGCTCTGCCGGACAGGAGAGGACTCCTACGCGCGCATGCGCCCGGAGTGGTTCTGAGGAGACGCCTCGGACGATTCTCCTGCATGAATCGTTTGAGCTCGTAAGATGTGAAGGGTGACTGTTTCTTTCCACCTGTGCCAGCCCGGTGGAGGCGCGTCGTGTGGAGCCTGCTGCGGCCTCTACAATTTCCGGGACCATTCCCGCCTGGCCGTGGCGGAGCAGCTCTCCATGCAGACGGAGCGGCTGCGCCGCGTGCCGTGGGAAGCCTCGGCGTGGCGCGAAGCCGCCCGTGAGTTGCTGGCGGCCCGTCGCGCCGAGCCCATGTTCTCCGCCGTGCGGGTGTGCCCCCTGCTGGGCTTCCTGGACTCCGAGCGCAAGCAGGTGGGCTGCCTTGCCCACCCGCTGGTGACGGGCGGCACGGACCTGCGGGACTGCGGCGTGTACCGCTCATCCGTGTGCGAGACGTTCACCTGCCCCTCGTTCGGTTGGCTGACGGACGCCCAGGCGAGGCTGGTGCAGGTGGCCTGCGCGGACTGGTACCTGTACGGGCTGGTCATCACCGACGTGGAGTTCGTCCGAGGCTGCCTTCGCTTGTTGGAGTGGGAGCTGGGCGGGCCCGCGCGTCCGGAAGTGCTGATGGGGCAGCCGGAGGCGCTCGCCGCGATACGGCGGATGTTCGCCCTGAAGGAGACGGCGCCGCGACGAGGGACGAATGCCACGGTGTTCGGCCGCTTCAACCGGGACGCCGACGGCGAGCCCGTGCCGCGCACCCTGGACTACGTGAAGCTGGGCGTGCGGACGGCGCCGGAGGACGACGTGGTGCTGTGCCTGGGCTATGCGCCGCGGGACGCCACGGAGCTGATGGGCGCCCGCGAGTTGGTGCGCTCACACGTGAAGGCCGTGGCCCGCGCGCTGCCTGCGTGACGCGGAGGGGCTGCGCACACCGCTTGCATTGGAAGCCGCGAAACGGAGCGACTGGGAACTCGAGGGGAACAGTATGGGAAGAGGATGGGCGTGGGTGGGGATGCTGGGACTCTTCGCGATGACGACGGGTTGCCGTGAGCGGGAGCCTCGGGCGGCGGTGGTGACGCCCAGCGGCATGGAAGCGGACACGGCGGCCGGGGCCATTGAACGCGAGCCCGTGATGGAGGTGGACAGCGCGACAGCGCCCGCGGCGCTCCAGCCCGCGACGGCGGTGCGGGAACAGGCTCCCGGAGAGAACACTTTGGCGCGAGCGCCCACGGCCATGAGCGACACGTCCGTGGCTCCGATGGAGGGCGCACCCGTGCGCGCGCCGGCCCCGGTGGCGGAGTCCGCCGCGCCGCGGACGCAGCAGCAGGCGGCGGCGAGCCGGGTGATGATTGGCTCCGAGGCGGTCCAGGCCCGGGAGGACGAGGACTGGTACCTGGGCGCGGCGCGCGCGGCGCAGCACGCGACGGTGGAGACGGGCCAGGGCGGCGCGGGGAACGCGCCCCTGGAGGACGTCATCATCGCCTCCAGCTCCGTGAGTGGGCGCGTCACGCAGGTGAAGCGGAACACCCTCACCGTGAAGGACCGGGAGGGCGGCGTCTACGAGCTGGAGCTGGACCAGCGCAGCCGAGGCCTGCGGCAGGGACGAAAGGTGCCGCTGCGGCAGCTGCGGGAAGGCACGCCGGTGCGTGCGCAGTTCGTCCTCATGGGGGGCCGCACCGTCGCGCGCGACGTGCAGATCCGTCGCTGAGGTGGGCTCGCGCCGTGGTAGGGCATGCCACCAGGGAGGCCCTGCCCGGACACCGGGCAAGCGCAAGGGCTCATGGCTTTCGCCAGCGCCGCGCGCCTCCTGAGATATCGGGGCCCAAGCCCCGGAGGCGAGCGCATGCAGGAGCCCCTTCCACCGCGGTCCCCCACGTCCGGCTGGCGCCGTGCGTGGCGCGGCCTGTGGGTGACCTTCGCCGCGAAGCCCACCTGGACACAGGCGCCCCGCCGTGGCCGTGGCCGCGCCCGGCTGGGGATGCTGCTCGCGCTGGGCATGATGACCGCATGCGCGACGCGCGGAGCGGGCTCGGCCCAGCCCTCCATTCCAGCGCTGCCACAGCTCTCCGCGTCACAGGTCGCCAGGCTGATGCCTCCGCGGCTCCAGGACCGCGAGGGCTGGGCCCGGGACGTGCTGGCCGCGCTGGAGGTGGAGGAACTCGCCCCGTCACCGCCCGCGGTGTGCTCGGTGCTGGCCGTCATCGAACAGGAGTCCGGCTACAAGGTCGACCCGGCCGTCCCGGGGCTCCCGAAGATGGTCCGCGCGCGTCTGGACGAACACGCGAACAAGCTGGGCCCGCTGGGCCGCAAGGTCCTGGCGTCGGTGCTGGAAGGCCGGGCGAAGGGCAGCAAGAAGACGTTCGACGAGCGGCTGCGCGCGCTGCGCACCGAGCGCGACCTGGACCGGCTCTTCCGCGACATGCTCGCGTACTACGAGAACGAATACCCGAGCGCCTTCAAGGTCGTGGACTTCGCCAGCGGCGTCTTCGCTTCGGGGAACCTGAACGCGTTCAACCCCGTCACCACCGCTGGCTCCATGCAGGTGAGCGTGCGCTACGCGATGCAGAAGGCGGGCGAGGACGCGGACCCGGCCGAGGTGCGCGAGTCGATGTACACCCGCGCGGGCGGCGTGCGCTACGGCACCGCGCGGCTGCTGGGTTACGAGGCCGCCTACCCCGAGCCCCTCTTCCGCTTCGCGGACTACAACGCGGGCGTCTATGCCTCACGCAACGCCGCGCTCCAGTCGCAGGTGAGCCGCCTCACCGGCCATCCCCTGGCGCCCGACGGAGACCTCCAGCTCTATGACAAGCAGGGGCAGCCGCGCGACGAGGACAGCAAGTCGCTGCTGGCGCTGCTGGCCTTCCGTCTGCGCTTCGCCCCGGAGGAGCTCAGCGAGCGGCAGGTGCGCCGCGACGTGCGCGAGGAGAAGGCGCTGGACTTCGAATCCACCGACACGTTCCGCGCGGTGAAACGCGTCTACCAGCGGGAGACGGGCGAAGCGCCGTCCTACGCCCAGCTTCCCCGGGTGACGCTCCACAGTCCGAAGCTGAAGCGCGAGCTGACCACCGCGTGGTTCGCGCGCTCGGTGGACCGGCGCTTCCAGAACTGCATGACGCGCTACCGCGCGCTGACGGCGAAGGAGTGAAGAGCGCCAGGCACCGCCGGTCCGATTCCTTCCGGAGCCGGCGGTGCGCGGCGGGGCTCAGGGCTTCGCGGGCGCGGAGGGCGGCGAGTAGCGCTCGTCGGAGATCTTCATCTCCGTGACGGCGCCGTACTTGCGAGCCGCCTCCCGGATGTCCGACGCCTTGCCGATGAGGACGAAGGTGAGGTCCTCTGGCGCGGGGAGCTTGCGCTGGATGATGCCGTGCACGCCCTGGCGCGTCGTGGCGGAGACGGCGCTGGCGAAGCCGTCCACGTCGCTGGCGTCCAGGCCGTAGAAGGCCAGCTCCGACAGCTTGCCCGCCACCTGCGCCCCGGTCTCCAGCGTGGGCGGGAACTGCCCCAGCACATACGACTTCGCGGAGGCGAGCATGGCGTCATCCATGCCGGCCTTCCGGTAGCCGGCGAGCGTCTCCAGCGCCAGGTCGATGGCGCGGCCCGTGGACTCCGTCTTCGTGTACGAGGCGATGATGACGGGCCCCGGGCGCGTGTGGCGGATGAACACGGAGCTGGCGCCGTAGCTGAGGCCGGACTTCACGCGCAGCTCGGTGTTGAGCAGCGAGGTGAAGCGCCCGCCGAACACCGTCTCGGCGACCCGCACCGCGGCCCGGTCCGGGTCATCGCGGGAGATGCCGGTGTTGCCAATCCAGAAGTACGTCTGGGTGGCGTCCGGCTTGTCCACCAGCAGCACGCGCCGGCCCTTGGAGGCGGCGGTGGCGGACACGGTGGGCGCGGGCGCGGCGGCGCGCGCCCAGCCGCCGAGCGAGGACTCCAGCTTCTTCGCGAGCGCCTTCGCGTCGAAGTCACCCACCACGGACAGGATGAGCCGGTCCGCGCCCAGGTGGTGCTTCGCGTACGCGAGCACGTCCTCGCGGGACAGGCCGGGCAGGGACGCCTCGCTGCCGTTGACGGGCGTGCCATACGGGTGCCCGGCGAAGTGGAAGGCCTGGAAGTACGCGCCAATCAGCATGCGCGGGTCGCCATCCTTCGCGGCGGTGATTTCAGAGGCCTTGCGCGCGCGGACCTTCTCCAGCTCCTTCGCGTCGAAGCGCGGGCGCGTGAGCATGTCGGTGAGCAGCTCCACCATCAGCCCGGTGTCGCGCGACATGAACTGGCCGCTGATGACCAGGGCCTCCAGGTTGGCTGCCACCTGAATGTCGCCGCCCACGCCGTCCACGGCCTCGGCGAACTGACGCGCGTCACGGCCGCCAGCGCCCTTCTGCAGCAGCTCGCCAGTGAGCGAGGCCAGGCCCTCCTTGCCGGCGGGGTCGCCCAGGGCGCCGCCGCGCACCCACGCGCTGAACGAGACGAGCGGCAGCTCCTTGCGCTCCACGAGCAGGAGCTTCGCGCCGTTCTTCAGCGTGACGGTGGTGGCCTTGGGGAGCGTCACGCCCTGCTGTGCCGGGGCCGCCGCGGCGGCCTTCGGAGCAGCGGCGGAGCCCTGGGCCGCCGCGGGGACGGAGGACAGCAGCAGCGTGGTGAACGCGGCCTTCCAGGTGAGGGGGGCGCTCATCGCGAGGCCTCCTTGCGGGAGTCGGGGGTGGCGGCCCGCGCGTCGGCGGGCACGAGCCAGCCCACGGTGCGGCGCTGCGAGTTGAAGATGCGCGCGGCGACCTCGCGGACATCGTCACGCGTCACGCGCTCATAGCGCTCAGGCGCGTCGAAGAGCTGGCGGTAGTCACCGCGGAACGTCTCCGCGGCGCCCAGCGCGCGGCCTCGGCCGTTGTTGGTCTCCAGGCTGCGCCAGAACTGGGACAGGGTGATGTTGCGCGCCTTCTTGAGCTCGGCGTCGCTGACGCCGTCCTTGACGACGCGGGCCAGCTCCTCGGTGAGCAGGCCTTCCACCCTAGCGACGTCGGCGCCGGGCGGCAAGTCCGCGTAGACCCAGACGAGCGACGGGTCGAAGCCCGGGCTGAAGTGGGTGTTGACGCGGAGGGCGGCGCGCTCCTCCTCGACGAGGCGGCGGTGCAGCCGCGAGGACTCACCGTTGGCGAGGATGCCCAGGAGCAGCGTGAGCGCCTCCACGTCCGCGTCCTTGCCGGAGATGCCGTGGTAGGCCAACTGGATGAGTGGGGCCTGGGCCTGCTTCTTCACGACGATGCGGCGCTCGCCCTGCTGCTCGGGCTCCTTGGTGCGGATGGGCTCGGGCGCGGGCTGGGAGGGGATGGGCCCCAGGTGCTTCTCCGCGAGCGCGAAGATTTCGGCGGGCGTCACGGCGCCGGTGAAGATGAGCGTGGCGTTGTTGGGGGCGTAGTACGTCTTGTAGTAGCGCTGGAGGTCCTCGATGCGCCACGACTCGATGTCGGACGGCCAGCCGATGACGGGGAACTGGTACGGGTGCGCGACGAAGGCGGTGGCCTGCACCTGCTCCATCAGGGCGCCCATGTTGTCGTTGTCGATGGCGGAGCGGCGCTCCGAGTACACGACGCCGCGCTCGGACTCGGTGACCTTGGGGTCGATGGCCAGGTGCTGGAGCCGGTCGGCCTCGAGGTCGAAGATGACGTCGAGCGCGGAGCGCGGGAACCAGTCCATGTAGACGGTGACGTCCTCGGAGGTGAAGGCGTTGTTCGCGCCGCCGTTGGCCTCCATGACGCGGTCGAACTCACCGGGGCCGTACTTCTTCGCGCCGTTGAACATCATGTGCTCGAAGAAGTGGGACAGGCCGGTGATGCCGGGGTACTCGTTCCGGCTGCCGACGCGGAACCAGTTGTAGAGGACGACACTGGGAATGTCGTGGTTGGGCCAGACGATGACCTTGAGCCCGTTCTTGAGGGTGCGGGACTCGATGCCGGCGCCGAGCCTGGGCGCGGCGGCCACGGCGGACTTCGCCACCGGCCTGGCCTGCGTCTGCGCACAGGCCACGGGGCCGGAGAGCAGGGCCAGACACGAGGTCCAGAGTAACGACTGACGGAACATCCGTGCTCCTGTCGGAAGAACGCCCGGGAACGGGCGGCGGGGCACGATATTCCAGGTGCCACCCTCCTGGGTTGACCAGGAGGGCGGTGGGGCTGACGGACGCCTCAGGCGCCGAGCACGCCGCGGAGCACTTCCTGGAAGTAGTTGATGCTGCCGGTGTGCGTCTGGAAGTGCCGGGCGGACTGGTGGAGGCGGTGGATGACGGCCTCGAACTCCGCCTGGCTGACGTCGCGCAGGGACATGTAGAGGCGGACGGCGCCCTGGAGGTGGGAGAAGAGCGGGTTGCGGTCGGTGCCGTCGGGGCGGCGCAGGAGGTGGCGGTAGAGCCGCTCGAACTCCTGGTCCGTCTCGGTGTTGCGCACGGCGCGGCAGTAGCCGGCGGCGGTGGCCTCGATGAGGAGGAAGAAGGCCTGGTACTCGTCCGGGGGCGCCTTGGCGAAGCTGGGGGGCTTCACGTCGCCCACGAAGAGCTGGGAGATGGGCTTGAGCGTCACGTGGGCCAGCTGCTCGCCCGCGCGAAGCTGGACGCGCTCCCCCACCGGACGCACGTGCTTGCCGTCCTCGTCCCACTCCACCGCCACGTACAGGCGCTCGGGCTGATCCACCTTCACGCCCGCCTTCTCGAGCTCCGCCACTGCGTTCGCGTCCATCTCGTTTCGCTCCTCCGGCTCCCTCTCTACCCTGCTCCGGGCAGCCCGTGCACCCGGCATCGTGGGGCAGCGTCTGGAAGCGGCGGTAGGTGCTGGACAGCACGCGGACTGCATTGTCCGCCGGCCCCAAAATTCACAGTCCAGGTACTACCACATGAGTCAGAGCAACTCCATCTCCGTGAAAGCAAAAACCACCTAAGCCATTAAGTTGATTCACCCAGGGAGTCAAAGGGCACCCTCAACCTGGCAGCATTGCGCACCGGCCCAACAGAGCAGCAGATTGATACGCCACGGCGTCGATGCTAAAAGAAAACCAAACTCGGCCAGCCAAAGCAGCCCAACAGCAAAAGATGCCACCACAAGCACATCGAACAGTCGGCACCCCAATCAACCTACTCCCCCAAGAACTGCAGCAGCACCACAACAGTAAAACAGATGCATGACACGCCCTATAACTTGGCGACCCAACCACGCCCTGACTCCAGGCGAGCAACTTCACCGCTGGCTGCTCAACCGCTATCCCATCACTCCGCGCAAAGAGAATCTATGGATCGACACCATAGCATCCGACTTCAATCTCCACAGCCTGGAGGCAACCATACACCAAAGCACCATCCTAATGCTCCTGCGGCGCCTCATAACAAACGCAGAATGGTATCGACGACAACATGTTGAAAAATTTGAAGAAAGATTCGAAAATGATTACCTAAGACACCACCTCACCTTTCCTCCCCAAGAGGCAAGGGCCGTTTCCAATCTCACCTTCAAGGCCCTTGAGGCCTCGAAGCAAAATATCCCCCAGTCAACAATCAAGAAAATGAAGGAGAGAGGGGAGAAAAGAAACACACACTGCGGGCTATGCGGAGAACTCATAAATTACCACTCATCAAATCCCAATGACGAATCCAGATTCTCTCTTGATCACATTTGGCCACGATCTCTCGGCGGACATAGCGACGAATCAAACCTAAGAATCACCCACATCAAATGTAATTCATTTCGACAAGACTACGCAAGCGCAGCCGACACACACTACGAGCACCTCCACGTAAAGGTTCCGGAAGGCGACCCGTCATTTCTGCTTGAGGCAAATCGAATGTTCCGCCTCGCAGTAAACTACCAATCCGGATTCCAGTGCAGTCGCTGCCAACTGCCACTGTCTCGTCTTCCCGATGGGCTGCGCCTTGAAGTACGCTCGCGGCACGAAAGTCACAACTTCTTCAACAGCATGGCAATCTGCATTGAGTGCAAGCGATGAAATCAAAAATTGAAAAGCGGACTTTTTTTGGATTCAGAGTCAAGCAGCGACCAGGCAGCGATAAGTCATTTTTCATTTTTGTCGACACGGCCAAAGACGTCCTGTCGTGGTCCTTCATTTCACGCCTTGAAGAACAGCCGGGGGGGATTCAGCGTCGACTGAATGATGCAAAGGCGAATGCAATCGCCAGATACTTCGAGTTAAACAAGGACAACACGATCCCAACAAGCACCACAATTGCATTCAAGCCAAAATCAACAAAATTTACTAAATCCCCAAAACAACCAACTCCGAAAATCGCAGGGGTGGAGTGGGGAAGTCTCAGTTTCCAATTCAATCCAGCGGCACCACACCACACCAGACCGGCATTCGTCGTTGACGGACAACACAGACTTCACGGAATGACTCGAGTGGAGGCAGAGGACCTCCCGATCCCGATCTCCGCACTCCTGGATGCGGACTCAAATGAGCAGGCATTTCACTTCGTCGTCATAAACAACAAAGCTTCCAAGGTCCCTCCGAACCTAGTCAAGTCTTTAATTGTCGATTTCGACGAAGAAAATCTCAATGATCGGCTACGATCTGCCCGCGTCTCGCTGGGTGAGCGAGCATCTCTTGTTGCCGTCATTGATGATGATCCCGAAAGCCCTTTCCACGAAATGGTCGACTGGGAGCGCCGCAGAGGCAAGGGAAATCCTTGCATCAAGCCAGCTGCAATCGAGGGCAGCCTCTCCTATGCGCGACGGCGACTCCCTGCCCTGGATGACGATGACGATGCGCTTATCGCGGTTTTCTTTGCAGTGTGGAGCGGCACTCGAGATGCATATCCCAAGCTCTGGCCCCAACCAGACAACAACCTATTTTCGAACGCCGGCTTTCGGGCATACTTCGAGCACATTGTCGATGAACTGGACACCCTCTCTGCTTCAGATTTCGTCAATATCTCAGATGCCTCCGACGTGAGTGCCACGACAAAGAAAATCGCTAGCCAAATCAATTCTGAATTCTGGACTTCAGACTGGCAACTCAAGAGCCTAGACACATCCTCTGGAAGAGACATCCTCAAGAACGACTTGCGCCAGATTCGCAGAAACAAGAAAGACAAGTTGACGTGGTCAACAGGGCTAGATGTGCTCTCGGCCGGGGCATAGCATACCCTCGGAGACTTCTGCATTGGAGGGAGGCATGACGGACGTCTGAAATCGTTTCAATAATGGCCGGCAAGCCTCCGCAGCAGCCCAGGTGAAGGAGGGCGAGGTGGATGTCGTCCCGGCGCTCTTCGTGGATGCGTACCCACTTGAGGTTATGGAGCCACGCCAGCGCGCGCTCCATAACCCAGCGCTGTCGCCCCAATCGCTGGCTCGATTCGATGCCTTTGCGAACAATGCGTGGGATGATGTCGCGCATTCGAAGGCCGCGTCGGATGTTCAGGTAGTCGTACCCCTTGTCGCAGTGTCCCTTCTTTGGCCTCTTCCGAGGCCGACTGCGGCATCCGTTGTGGACTGGTTGGATGGCGTCCAGGAGCGGCAGCGCGCACTTCATAACCGTCCAGTGGGCGTCGTGGTAGCAGGAGGCATGATGACGGACGAGGACCGTAATCGACGAGCGACGCAGGGAGCGGACTGTTCAGGGACTGTGGACTGGAGAGGAGAGACAGGCGGGCCAACAGCGCGCAACATAAGTAGGATGGGAGCCCTCTGTAGGTGCCCCCCGCGAAGAAACGCGCACGACTCCCACCTGCAGCCTTCGTGGCCGACACCAATTCAACACAAGTTCACTTGCGCGTCCTGGGCACTCTTTCTGCTTTTGAAGTGGGCGATTCTGCTGTCAACGCCGTACGCGACCAAACCAAACTCTTGTATTGCACCATCAAGTAGTTGGTAAGCAACTCAATATCCTTCGACGTATTCTGGACCTCATTCCATTTCCGTTGCTGCCCAGGACCAAAGTCCCAGAATCCTGTCGTCCACCTGCAGATATCTCTCAAGGGAAGCAAGTCTGTAGCGAACTGCGCAGCGCTCGGGTGACGTCGATCACGGTATCGATCACTGATGGCGTCCATGAGCAGCCCCATGCTGATGATGCCTGCGCCATGCATCAGTCTCGACTTCTTTGGAGGCAACCCCCACGCAGCCTTGAAGACTTCCTTGACCGCCGTCCAAAATGCGTGGAGGACTTCCAGCATCTTCTCAACGTCGGGAGGCCCGTCCTCAGACAAGCTGAACCGATAGAGCACGCCGTCGTTCAGGCTATACTCCAGCATGCGGAGGATCGAGTTGTCCTTGATGAGCCCACGCGGATTCGTGGCCGTCTGAATCATCCCCTGCAGCGGGGAGCCTTCGTCCAGGTTCATGCGTTCCAGCAACAACGCCGGGAGCCTGCGCCGATCCAACGCTGACGGAAGGCGAGCACTCGTCCCCGGAAGCAGTTCATAGATCAATCCCTTGGGAAGGGGCTTCGTCGAGTTGACCAGGATGAACTGCTCGGTTTGCTGGCTCACATCATCCGTGACAAACGACGTCACGCAAACAGGGAACTCTTCAATAAGTGCTTCACGGATGGCTGCCAGTCGTTGCTGTCCATCAACCACAAACCCCGGCTTCTTGTCGTCTGGAGCATCCTCCTCAAAGGGTATGGAGAGAACGCCGGGGCGAGCATACTTAGAGCCCAGCGCTTTGGGGTCTGGCCTGAATTTCACCCGTGAGTCGAAAGCAACAACCACGGCATTAGGGATCATGGGTGAGCTACTCTCCAGATAGTTGCGTATCTCATCAATATGAGAGAGCACCTCTGGGCGCTGATATCCCGTCAACCCCCCATCATCCTTGCGCCGAACCCGTGAGATCGCCGCGAACTTGGGAACCAACTTCCCATCAACTGCAAACGTGTACAGCGTCTTCCCCGGGGATTGCTTCACTTCAATGGCGGGAAGCCTCAATTCGTTTCGCATAGCAAGTCCGATTCAGTTCGTTGTCTTCAGGCGGCACTGCCCTGGCGCAGTCCGAGCTGCTTCTCGAGTTGCCGATGGAAGGTCCAGACATTGTGGAACCCGCGCCGACGATTCCGTTCAGCACCGCGGAAGAGCACGACGTGGTAGCGCAATTCGCGGCAGACATCGCAGGGACACTTGCGCCAGGGGGCGTCCGTCAGCGTTTCCCGGTAGGCCGCTTCATGCATTTTTTTTGAACCCGGATCATAGAAGCGCTCGTACTCCATCAATACCGAAAGCGCCTCCTCCACCGAACGCTGGCCCGCATCGAACAATCTCATGACTTCGAGGCAGGCTTTCTCCAGCCTTCGTGCGACATCCTGAGACACCTCACCCGAGGAGACCTTCCGCTGTAGTGCAGGATTACCCTCGACCTGCGGAATTCTAAGCGCCGTATAGTTTTTCCCGGGCGTATAGTAGTTATCTTTGTCGTCCTTGAACGCCTGCCGCAGGGGCGAAGTGCTATCGAAGGACGTGATACCCAACCTGGCAAACTCCTTCAGATGCTCGGTCCGGGTAATCCCCAGCAAGTGGAGTTGCAATCCTGGCTTGGCGACGTCATGGATGGCCTGGAGGCACGAAAGAAGCTCTGGAGTCTTCAGCGGAACCATTCCTCCAAGTGCGACTGAGCGATACCCCATTTTCTGCAGGTCCTTGACCGAACTCGCATAGGACATCGGGCTCCATCCTTGGGCGACGCCCATGGGCTCGAAGGAGTATTTCCCAGACTTGTGTTTCTGAAGGAACTCCCTCGCAAGCCGCAGCGTCAACTCCCGCCGCGCCCGCATGGCCTCGGGAACAAGGTCTCTGGATGCACCCCGAGCATCTGCCTCTGGCTTGTAGAGCAGGATGACGTGGTCCAACGAGAGCCCATAGTCAAAACGACAGTTCCCGTAGAAGTCGAGCACCTCCTCTACGGAATAGGGCGGTTCATCCTCCTTCACATAGGTGAAGGCACCACAGTCGCCCATGATCGAGAGTTTCCGGGAGGCCTGGTCAATGCGGAAGAATTCAGGGGCGCCCAAGCGCAGCAACCTGTGGCGTTGCGCGAGCGTGTAGCGACTGCCGAGCGCGCCATACCCGTCCACGATGCCCTTGGAAACCAGAAACCCATCAAAGGGTGTCGAAGCAAAGACTTCGTGGGCATAGAGGTCATCTCTCTGCCGCTTGCGTGTCGTCGACCGCCGTTCACGCACGAAGTCAAAGCTTGGGTCAATCAAGTCCTGGCTATCGGGGAAAAAGAACTTCACGCTGCCGTCCGGCGGTTAGTCGTGTACGCACGAAGAAGAACGTTTGAAAGAAGGCGGATGTGCTGGGGCGTATTCTGGACTTGATTCCACGCCATCCCTGTTTCGTCCCATTGCCCATCCGTCCAACGACATACTGCACGAATCCGCGAGAGCTCCGAGCGGACCAATCGCGGTGCCTGAGCATCCGTGATGTCGATGTTGCTCATGATTCTATCCATCAGTCGCCCCATGGCGCCGATGCCTGCCCCGTGCATCAAGCGGCTCCGCGCTGGTGGGAGCCCCCACGCCCCAGGAAAGATGTCCTTCACCGCCGTCCAATAGAGGAGCAAAACGCGATGGACCGAATCAAAGTCCGTCTCTCCAGTAGCGACATTTCGATGGGGGAAGAGACAGCCTGTCATCCCCGACAAGCTGTCCTTGATCATCTTCACCACCGCCATATCCGTTACAATCGCGCTGCGACGCGCAATCGCATCCATTGACGGGCGGCGAATAAGCCCCCTGAAGGGCGATTCCGGATCTCGGTTCAGCAAGTCACAGAGAGCTGCTGGGGCTTTATGCGCCGCCAGGTTCGGAGGCAGGAGGGTTGACACCTCCGGAAGAAGTTCCGTGATGAGGCCACGAGGCAGCGGCTTGGTGTTGTTGACCCGCAAGAACTGGTCACGCTGGAGGTCAACTTCATCCGCGATAAAGGCATTCACAGGGACCAGCAGATCCTGTCGCCGGCACTGAGATAGCGCCAATGCCCGCTGCTGCCCGTCCACAATCCAAGCGGGCTTGGATTGCCCTGCCCGAGGCACGGGGATGCTCAACATCCCAGCCTCAGCCCACTTGTCATCGACCCGAGGCCCTCGCACCTTCTTGAACCCAATCGATGACGAGAGCGCAAGGATGATGGAGTTGGGGAAGATCACCTCTTCACTATCAAGGTAATCGACGATGTTGCGAACGTGCCGCTTCACTTCGGGCCGTTGATATCCAAGGAGGCGTCCCTCAGAGTCGCGGGACACACGCGAAACCTCCGCCACCTGCAGCAGTTCCTTGGCACTCAACGAAAAAAGGAACAGTGGATGCTGTGGCGTCTGGATGACGCGAATGGCACGACGCTCGATGACTTTGCGCTTGACCTTCTTCATGATCCCCCCTGGACCTGGAAGAACAGACTCTTGAATCGGCTTTGCTCACAAGCAAGTTGCTGAGCCCGCAGCATGCGCAACGACGCGCTCCACGAGCTTGCTCCTTGCAACAGTGCCTTGCGAATGAAGATGCGCACTTCAGCATCTGTCAGCGGCTTTCGCGTGTACTGCCGCAGTGGAGCACTCTGCTCAATCAAACGCTCGTACTTCGCTTGGAGCGTTCTTGCGTTCAAAAAGGGCGTGCGTGACGACTGGAGAATCTCCCGAGCAACGCGGGCATGCAGCGAGAGCCGAGAACCGCCCAAGCGGGATTGGTGCTGGGCGCTGGAAGGTATCCAGTGCCTGGCCAAGCCCCCGCTGGCCAACGGTGCCAGTGAGGACACGATCACCAAGCGCTCAGGGTACTGGAGCCGAGAGGCCGCCTGAGCGAGGTCGTCTTCGACTGCGGCGACATAGAGGGGTGAAGCAACAATCAGGACGTTCGACTGCGGCTGCTCAGTCGCCAGTTGACTGATACTTCGTGCGGAACTTCGACTGGGTCCGGAATAAGTGGCGAGCGTTCTCCACCAGACCTTGAGTTGCGCGGCCGTGTCGCGTCTCGCGGCGTCGTGGACGACGGAGTCAACGTGCCCCCGGGAGAAAGTCGCTGAGTACGGCCGAATCATCGCACTTCCTGGAATGAGCCCATAGCCTGCGGATACGACCCAGAGGTTCGGCGTGAATCCGTTGGCCTTGGCAACCTCCGAAAGGCTGAGAACCACACTCCAGTGTTCCCCGGCATAGAGAGCATCGGCGGTTCTTGTTTCGGAGGTACTCGTCTCCAGTTGTCTCCACCACGCGCGCGCACGTTGTGCGATGTCCGCGGCATTCGCGTTGCGAAGGCGGAGTGAATCGGGCACGGGGAGGTTCTTACGGTCCGTGCAGCTCGCGATGATGTGGAGGTCTGTCATCGTCGCACCGCAAGGGTCAGCGGATTCCCGCGACCTTGTGCATCTGCAGTCCCAGCCGCCAGCGAGGATGATCCAGGCAGTAATGGAGCGCTCGCTCCATGTTGGCCGCCTGCGTCGGCCCGTCCATGGGTTGAAGGAAGAAGTGCGCGAACTCCAGTTCCACGAAGCGCTCTGGGTCGAACCCCCGTTGGGGGAATACGAACTTGAGTTCATTCCCCGAGCGCTGGACCAGCGTGCTTCCAGCCTTGGGGCTCACGCAGATCCAATCCACGGATGAAGGAACGGGCTGTGTCCCGTTCGTTTCAACGGCCACGAAGAATCCTTGGGCGTGCAGCGCATCAATCAACGGGGCATCCAACTGAAGCAACGGCTCCCCCCCCGTACACACCACCATGGGCGATTGCCCCGCGGCGTGCGAGTGCGGCCAGGCAGCGGCGACAGCCTCCGCCAGCGCCACCGCTGAGGAGAACCGGCCTCCGCCTGGCCCATCCATTCCGACGAAGTCGGTATCACACCAACGGGAACAGCCCCCGGCACCCTTTTCCCGGTCGCGCTCCAGGCCACTCCAGAGGTTGCACCCCGTGAAGCGGAGGAACACCGCCGCGCGCCCGGCCTGAGCCCCTTCGCCCTGGAGCGTGTAGAAAAGCTCCTTGACCGCGTAGCTCATCGCGGGACTCCTGGCTCCAATCGGGCAGCACTCATGGGTCCCTCCTTACTCCGAGAAACCGCAGGGCGCGTGTGTGAAGTCCATGTGCAGTTACTGAAGTGCACATGGCGTCGATATCTACATCCACGCCCGGTCCTACTCGAAGGGAAATTTCCACATTCGCCCACTCCGAAGGTGCGAACACCCTCGGAGGTCTCGCTCCATCGCGGCCACGAAGCCCAGGACGGCCGCGGGCTCCGAAGTCCCCAGAACCGCCCCCTCACGCCTCCCCAGCCGCGCCGAAGCGCAGCAGCGCCAGGAGCTGCTCGGGAGAGAGGGCGGCGCCCCCGTCCGCTCCGGAGAGGAGGCTGTCGGCCAGCTCTCGCTTCTGCGCGTGGAGCGCGAGGATGGCCTCCTCCAGGGTCCCCTCGGAGACGAGCCGGGACACGGTGACAGGGCGCGTCTGACCGATGCGGTGTGCCCGGTCCGTGGCCTGGTCCTCCACCGCGGGGTTCCACCAGGGGTCCAGGTGGATGACGTGGTCCGCGGCGGTGAGGTTGAGGCCCGTGCCTCCCGCCTTCAGCGAGATGAGGAACAAGTCACCCTGCCCTCCCTGGAAGGCCTCCACGCGAGCCTGCCGCTCCGTCGGCGGTGTCTGCCCATCCAGGTACTGCATGGACACGCCTCGCGCCGCCAGCGCCTCGCGCGCCAGCGCCAGGTGCTTCACGAACTGGCTGAAGACGAGCGCCCGGCCCCCCGAGGCGCGCACCGTGTCCACCAGCTCCAGCAGCCGCTCCAGCTTGGAGGACGGAAGGGCCGAGTCCTCGTCAACGAGCCGAGGGTGGCACGCGGCCAGCCGCAGCCGGGTGAGCGCGGCCAGGAGCTCGAAGCGAGCGTCCATCCCAGGCGCATCCCCGACCTGCGCCAGCGCGGCCAGCCGCACGTCGTCGTAGAGCCGGCGCTCGCCCGCGCTCAGGGCCACGGAGACCACCGTCTCGATTCGCGCGGGCAGCTCGCGCGCCACCTCGCCCTTGGTGCGGCGCAGCAGGAAGGGACGGACCACCCGCGCCAGCGAGTCCCGGGCCCCCGCGTCCCTGTCCCGCTCGATAGGGACGGCGAAGCGTGAACGAAAGGACTCACGGCTGCCCAGCAGCCCCGGGAAGAGCAGCGCGTAGAGGCTCCAGAGCTCCGACAGGCGGTTCTCCACGGGCGTGCCCGTCAGCGCGACGCGCGCGTCCGCCTTCACGGTGCGCAGGGCGCGGGCGCGCGCGGTGTCCGGGTTCTTCACCGCCTGGGCTTCGTCCACCACCAAGGTGGCGAAGGACACGTCCTCGAAGCGCTTCGCATCCTTGACCAGCAGCCCGTAGCTGGCGACGAGCACGTCCCCGGGCCCCAGCACCTCCAGCAGCGCCTCGCGCTCCGACTCGCGGTAGGAGTGGATGCGCAGCGAGGGGGCGAAGCGCGCCGCCTCGCGCGCCCAGTTGAAGCAGACGGAGGTGGGCGCCACCACCAGCGCCGGGCCCTCGGCCGCGCGGTGCAGCAAGAGCGCGAGCGCCTGGAGCGTCTTCCCCAGGCCCATGTCATCCGCGAGGCACGCGCCACCGCCCCATGAGGCCAGCCGCGCCATCCACGCGAAGCCCTCTCGCTGGTAGTCCCGCAGTCCCGCCTTCAACTTCCGGGGAACCGCCACCTTCGACGCCTGCGCCTCCCGGATGCGGGTGGCCAGCTTGCGCCAGTCCGGTGGCGCCTGTACCCGCGCGCCCGCCTCCTCCAGTCCGTCCAGCACGGGCGCTGCCGCCGCGCTCACCTCCAGGCCCTTGCGCGTGGGGAAGGTCAGGTCGGCCAGGGGCGCGAGCCGCTCGCGCAGCGAATCGGTGAGGCGCATCCAACGCCCCGGCCCGAGCCGGACGTAGCGGCTGCGGCGGCGCACGGCCTCCAGCAGCACCGCCAGCGCCACGCGCTCGCCGTCCACCTTCAGCTCTCCCTCCACGCCGAACCAGTCCTGCCCACTCCCCACCTTCACCCGCAGCGCCGACGCGTCGGGCGTGCTGGACACCCGCCAGGGCTGCTGCTGCGCCCACTCCACCCGCACCCCTTCCCCGTCATCCAAGGGCGCCAGCGCCTCCAGCAAGGCCAGGCTGGACGCCACATCCCCCCGCGTGAAGCGGAGGGCGCCGTGAGGCAGCCCCAGGCGCTCCAGCAGGACGGCGGCCTCGGCGCGCTCCGCCGCCAGGTTCCGCGATACCCGGACGCGCTGGCGGCCACGCACCCCGCGCACCACGGGCGCGCCTTCTCCAGGCACGAGCAGCGGCCCCTCCCGGAGCGGCCGGGCCAGCACCGTCCCCTCCAGCGCCTCCTCGCCCACGGGCCGGAGCCGGACCCACAGGCCCCGCTCGGGCTCGACCTCCGCCCCTTCCATCGACGACGGCAGCGTCAACGGCACGCGGGCCTCCAGCCCGGACAGCCGCGACAGCAAGTCGCCCCGCGCGGAGGCTGGGAGCCGCGCCCCCGTCTCGCGCAGGGTCGCGAGCAGCTCACCCGCCTCCGGCGCCACGGCGAGCAAAGTGACGCGAGGCACCTCCCGCTCCAACAGCAGCCACGGCTGGGACGTCCTCGCCGCGGACGTGGGCGGATGCAGGTCCCCCATCTGGACAGCGGCGCCTTCGACGGCGGGGCGCACGCGCAGCGTCCCGTCATCCTGCTCCTCGAAGAGGAAGCCCAGCGGAGCCTCGCGGACCTGGAGTGGCGCGTCGGGACGCTCCGCCAGGTGCAGCCGCGCGCTATGGGTCAACGCCCGCAGCGCCTGGAGCAGCAGCACCCAATGCCCCTCCTCCGCGGACGGATTGAAGCTGAATCCCGATGACGCCAACGAGGCGCTCGCCTCCACCAAGGCCAGCGCCTCGCGCTCGCCGGGGGCGGTGAGCAGGGCGAGCGCCGCCGGCCGGTCCCTCCAGCCCAGCTGGGTCCCCTTGGAGAGCTTCCCCGTCTTCGTCGGCCGGTGCAGGTAGGCGCGGAGTGTGAAGGCGAGCGACGTGCCTTGCTCCAGACGGAAGCTCACCTGGGACTCGGGCGCGTCTTCGGCGGGAGCCGCGAGCGAAGAGTCCTCCAGTGTCTTGAGGATGTACTGCCCGGGGACGACATAGAGCAGCTCCGCCAGCCGGGCGTTGCGCGCCGCATCGGCGTCCTGGGTGAGCGAGTCCAGCACCGCGTCCAGCGCCGTGAGCGCGTGCACGCAGCCGGCGCCGGAGCCCCGCGTACACCGACAGCGGACCCCCGCCCCGCCATCCAGCAGCGCATGGGGCTCCACGATGACGCCCTGGAAGTGCGCATCGGAGAGCAGGGGGTGGGCTGGCAACGCGCCCGTCTCCGACACGAGCAGCCGCGCGGGGCGCTCCCGGAGGAGGATGGCCGGTGGAGTCTCCAGCACGCGAGGAGGCACCCGCGCGCGCAGGCGCTCACGCTCCTGGAGGAGCGCCTCCATCAGCGGCTTCAGCCGGACGTCCGTGGGCGGCGGTCGCGGCGCGGCGTCCTGCTCCCGCTCCAAGCCTTGGCGCACCCGCTCCGCTTCCCTGCACACATGGCCCCAGGCCGCGTCCTCCAGCAGGGCCCGGTGATGGGCGTTGAGGTAGCCCCGGGCGACGACGCTCTCCAGGACAGTCTCGATGGAGGTGTTCGACAGGTGCTGGAGGGCCCCATGCCGCCGGAGGGCATCCGGCAGGTGGGAGCCGAGCACGCTGATGGGGTCCAGCCCCGCGTGAGCCACCTGGTGCGCCTCCATCCAGGCACGAAGCGCGGCGCTGGTGTCGGGACGTCCGGTGACAAGCGCCTCGTCCGACTGGCGCAGCCAGGCGAGCCCCACGGCCACGAGGTGCTTGCAGAACGACAGCGCCAGGAAGTCGGCGCACTCGCAGGAGAAGACGTCCCCTTCGCCGCTCGCCGAGAGTCGGGCCGAGTACGGCCCCTGGCGCCCCACGGCGACAGTCCCCTCGACGACCTCCCCTTGTGTCTGGACGGACAGCACCCGCTTCCGGGCGAGCAGGTCCTTGCCCTGTTCGTAGAGGTCCTCACCCGCCTCCTCACGGAGCAGGGCATCCGTCAGCCACCGCCCCAGCGTGGAGCGGGCATTCCCCGAAGCCACTTCAAGCATCCGCGATCTTTATCCCCACCCAGCAGGTCGTGCCCGTGTCATTTCCACTCCCGCGGCTGGACGCAACCTGGGGCCGCGCGGCACACCTGTCCAGACGCACACGAGCGCGAGCGTGGCTTGGAGACTCGGTGGGTCCGCGAGCAAGCGCGGCGCCGGAAACGACAAAGGCCTCTGGACTTTGGGTCCAGAGGCCTTCATGTCCGCTGAGTGCCCAGGGGCGGAATCGAACCACCGACACGGGGATTTTCAATCCCCTGCTCTACCGACTGAGCTACCTGGGCGTAAGGGGCACCGCGCGGAACGGCGCCTTCATAGCGAGCCCCTCCCTCCTCCGTCAACTGCATTCTCCGCCGCCCGGGCAGGCGGGCGTCAGGCCGCCAGGGACATCGCCTCCCCGTCCCAGGACGTGAGGCCGGCCGTCAGCCTGTGGCGCAGCTTCACCCGCAGGCCCTGTTCGATCTGCCGGATGCGCACCGCCGTCACCCCGAAGCGGCGCGCCAGCAGCTCCGCGCTCACCCCGTCCTCCGCCAGCATCCGCTCCTCCACGAGCGCGCGCTCCCGGGCGTCCAGCTCCGGCCAGGCCTCATCCACGCTCGCCCGGAGCCGCCGCGCCCACTTCGCCCGGTCCACCAGGTCCTCCTGCGAGTCCGTGTCCGCCATCAGCCCCTCCAGCCGTGTGGTCTCCGAGTCCGGCGACACCGGCGCGTCCAGCGACACGTCCCGCGACAGCGCCTCCATGGCGCGGGCCACCTCGTCCTCCCGCTTCCCCAGGGCCTCGGCCAGACGCCGCTCCACCTCCGGGTGGCCCTCCCCCCACCGGGCCTCCAGCCGCGCCCGCTCCCGCCGGAGCTGGAACACCACCCACGGCGCCCGGCCGCCCGCCATGCTCCAGTTGCGGCCCACGTAGGCGCGGATGCGCGCGCGAATCCACTGGCTGGCATAGGCCCCGAACGGCACCCCGCGCTCCTCGAACCGCCCCGCCGCCTCCATCAACCCGACGTTGCCCTCCGCCACGAGCTCGTCCATCGACAGGCCGGTCCACCGGTATTTCCACGCCAACCGCCGCACCAACTCCAGGTGCCCACGGACGCGCGCTTCAACGACCTCGGCCGCAACCACGAGCTCAGGGGATTCAACGGACACGTTCAGGCTGATGGTTTCCATGGACCTCCTCCGGTTGGACGCGCCCACACGACGGCGCGACGCAGAGGAAATTAAAGGCCCGGGCTCCATAAGAAAATTAGGTAGTTTAACTGACATACTTCGGCTATCTCTATGGATATGAGCTGGCTCAACTACCACCACCTCCTGTACTTCTGGACGGTTGCGAGGGCGGGCAGCATCGCCAAGGCGGGCGAGGAGCTGCACCTGGCGCAGCCCACCATCAGCAGCCAGCTCAAGCTCCTGGAGGAGTCGCTGGGCCACAAGCTGTTCGAGCGCCAGGGCCGCAAGCTGGTGCTCACGGACGTGGGCCGCACGGTGATGCGCTACGCGGACGAAATCTTCCGCCTGGGCAATGAGCTGAAGAACGTCGTCTCCGGCCTGCCGCCCGGACAGCAGCTGCGGCTCAACGTCGGCGTGCTCGACGTCATCCCCAAGCTGGTGGCGGAGCAGCTCCTCAAGCCCGCGCTGGAGGCGGGCCCATCGCTGCGCATCATCTGCCGCGAAGGCCCCCTGCCGCAGCTGCTCGCCTCACTGGCCCTGCATGAGCTGGACGTGGTGCTCGCGGACGCGCCCAGCTCGGAGCCCGTGAGCGTGCGCTCGTTCAATCACTTGCTCGGCAAGTGTGGCGTGTCCTTCTTCGCTGCCGGGAAGCTGCTCGAGCTCAAGGAGAACTTCCCTCAGTCGTTGGATGGCGCGCCCGTGCTGTTGCCGTCGGACGAGTCCTCCGCGCGCCGCTCCATGGACCTGTGGTTTGAGCGCAAGGGCCTGCGCCCCGTCATCGCGGGGGACTTCGATGACAGCGCGCTGCTCCAGGCCTTCGGCCAGCGCGGGCACGGCGTCTTCGCCATGCCCAGCGCCATCGAGGCGGAGGTGGAGCGTCAGTTCAACTGCTCCGTCATCGGGCGCACCGACGAAATCGAGACCTGCTTCTACGCCATCACCGTCGAGCGGAAGATTCGCCACCCCGCCGTCGTCACCATCGCCGAGGCGGCGCGCTCGCACATCTTCGGCGATTGAACCGGGAGGCGCCGCGCTCAAGCCACGGACGGCGCGCGGTACACCTCCGCGCCAGCGACCACGGTGGCGAGGACCTGGGCCTTCACCAGCGCCGAGGCGGGCCCCTCCAGCGGGTCTTCCGACAGGACCACGAAGTCGGCGTCCAACCCTGGGACCAGCCTGCCGCGCCGGGCTTCGTCGAAGGACGCCCAGGCGGGCCCGGTGGTGAAGCCCTCCAGCGCCTCGCGCGCCGTCAGCCGCTCCTCCGGCCTCCACCCGGACTCGGGCCAGCCCGCCGTGTCCTGCCGCGTGCGCGCCGCGTGCAGCCCCGCCAGCACGTCCGGATTCTCGATGGGGAAGTCACTGCCCAGCGCCAGGTGCGCGCCCGCGTCGCGCAGGCTGCGCCAGGCATAGGCGCCCTTCAGCCGCTCGCGGCCCAACCGCGACTCCGCCCACGGCATGTCGCTGGTCGCGTGGGTGGGCTGCACGCTCGCCACCAGCCCGGCGGCCCCCAGACGGAGGAGGTCCTCGCGCCGGAGAATCTGCGCGTGCTCCACGCGGTGCCGCAGCGCCTGCGTGCCCGTCTCCGCGGCGCCGCGCAGCAGCACGTCCAGCACCAAGGTATTGGCACGGTCTCCAATGGCGTGGATGCACACCTGGAAGCCCCGGGACATGAAGGCCTGGGCGCGTGCGGCGAGCTCCTCGGGTGGCAGCAGCAACAGGCCCCGCTGTCCTGGCTCGTCGCAGTAGTCCTCATGCAGCGCGGCGCCGCGGCTCCCCAGCGCGCCGTCGGACAGGAACTTCACCGAGCGCATCGCCAGCATCCGCCCCTGCCACGGGCCCTGCTCCAGGTATGCGTGCCGCTCGTCGCCTTGGCCCGCCGCCATCGCGTAGACGCGCAGCGGCAACGTGCCCGCGGCGTCCCACGCCTGGAGCACGCGAAAGGCATCCCGCTCCATGCCCGCGTCGTGCACGCCGGTCAGCCCCACCTGCGCGCAGCGGGTCAGCGCGGCCCGCAGCCGAGTCTCCAGTTGCGCGGTGGAAGGCGGAGGCATCGCGGCGGCGACCCCGTCCATGGCGTTGTCCACCAGCACGCCCGTGGGCTCGCCGTGCGCGTCCTTGAGGATGCGGCCCCCCTCCGGGTCCGGCGTGTCGCGGGTGATGCCGGCGCGCCGCAGCGCCTCGCCATTCACCCAGGCCGCGTGGTGGTCCACCCGGGTGAGGAAGACGGGCGTCGAGGGGAAGCGCGCGTCCAGCGCCTCGCGGCCCGGGAAGGCGCCACCGGGCCACTCGTTCTGGTCCCAGCCCCGTCCCAGCAGCCAGTCTCCCTGGAAGCTGGAGGCGGGCGCCTGGGTCAGCCGGCGGAGGGCCTCATCCACCGAGCCCGCCTTCTCCAGCCGCACCGTCGTCAGGCTCCGGCCCAGCCCGTGGATGTGCGCGTGCGCGTCCACGAGGCCCGGCACCACGGTGGCGGCGCCCAGGTCCACAAGGCGCGCATCCGGCCCCGCGGCGGCCTCCGCTTCTTCGCGAGTCCCCACGGCCAACAGCCGCCCATCCCGCACCGCCAGCGCCTGGGCCCGTGGCCGCGCCGCATCCAACGTCCAGACCCGCTCCGCCAGGTAGACTGTCGTCCGCACCGTGACTCCCTCCGCGTGCCTCACCGCTGAACGGCCAGGATGCGCCAGCCGTCCACATCGACCGCGTACGTCGCGCCCACATCCAGGGCAAGGCCTTCTTGAACACAGGCCCCCGCCTTGGGCGAAACCAACACGACGCTGTCGGACAGCGCCTTCGCCAACACGTCATATGAACTTCGCTGCGCGAGGCACACCTCATCGGGTGTCGGGTCCTTGGGAGGCTTCGCGCCCCTCGGCAAGAAGTCATCCATCGCCAGCCCGACCGCGGTGGAGAGGGTGGCTGGAATGAAGGTGTGCTCCCCCGGAGGAAAGCCCAAGGGAAACACGAACCTCGCCGACTCCTCGGGCGGTGCGTGCTCGGGGCGAAATGGGCGCTGAAACAGCGAGCACGCCGATAGCGACAGACACGAGAGAAGAAGAACCACGCGGCGCATGAGGGCTCCAGGCATCGACACCTGATGCAGCAGTATGACTCTACGCCTTCTCCCAAGGCGTAGAGGGTGCCGCAGTCCTTCTGGCCGACGTGATCCACTGTCGCAGTGGAAGCTTCATGATGGCGCGGCCGCGAACCCAGATGTGAGAGCCTCGACGCCCCGCGGACGTGCGGAGCGCTCGATACCAAGACTCAACCAACACAGCCCTGCCCCTGCCTACTCCGCCGACGTGCCCGCGTCGGTCTCCGGCGTGCCCGCGTCGGTCTCCGGCAGGGGCGTCGCGGGGCCGGCGGGGGAGTCCGCCACGGTCTGCACGGGCTCGCGAATCTGGTCCGGGCCCATCAAAGGCTGACGGTCCTCCGTTCCTTCGGGCTGCGTGGTCTTGCAGGCAAGCGCGGCAACCGCCAGGCCCAGGGCAATGAGAACGGCACGACGCATGTAGCCTCCTTACCGAATCGAGTCGCGGACGGGCCCCAGGGAGCGTGCCCTCCAGCGACAATCTGTCGACGACTTCGCGCGTCCACCAGCGGATGCCCGGGCACGGCTTCGGGCGCTTGCCCCCAGGGCCGGACAGCAGCCTGGCGGACACAGGGCGCGGGATGATGCCGCGGCCCATGCGCACCGTTGCCTGGAGCGCGCACCTGGGAGGCCGAGGCCATGCTGGACGTCGTCGACGTCGGCAAGCGTTCGCTTGCCACCTATCGAGGGATTGCTCCCGACGAAATCCTCGACGAACTGCACCGCCTCTCCGAGGACCTGCGCGGTGCCCGGTGCATGCACCTGAGCGCCACGCCCTACGGCGGCGGCGTCTCCGAAATCCTCCGCTCCCTGGTCCCGCTCTACAACGACCTGGGCCTCGTCACGGACTGGAAGCTCATCCACGGCGACGACAACTTCTTCCAGGTCACCAAGCGCATCCACAACGGCCTGCAAGGCGCGCCCGGCGAGCTCACCGAGTCCGAGAAGGCCACCTACCTGGCCAACGCCCAGCTCAACGCCCACCGGCTCGTCTCGGATTCGGAGAACTACGACTTCGTCTTCGTCCATGACCCGCAGCCCGCCGTGCTCGCCACGCTCAGCCCCCATCTCGATGCGCGCTGGATATGGCGCTGCCACATCGACACTTCGCACCCCAACCCGGCCTTCTGGGACTTCCTGTCGCCCTACCTGCACGCCTACGACGCCGCCATCTTCACCCTTCAAGAGTTCATTCCACCGCGGCTCCCTATCTCCGACGTCCGCATCTACCCGCCCGCCATCGACCCGCGCAGCCCCAAGAACCACCCGCTGCATGAGTCACTCGCGCGCGACGTGCTGGAGTGGATTGGCATCCGCACCCACCGGCCGCTCATCACCCAGGTCAGCCGCTTCGACCGGTGGAAGGACCCGCTCGGCGTCGTCCGCGCCTACCAGCGCGTGCGCCCCCACGTCCCCGACCTCCAGCTCGCGCTCGCGGGCTCACTGGCCCTGGACGACCCGGAGGGCTGGGAGGTGTACGAAGAGCTCCGCGCCGCCACCGCGGGCGACAGCCTCATCCACATCCTCACCAACCTGGTCGGCGTGGGGAACATCGAGGTCAACGCGCTCCAGGCCTTCTCCGACGTCGTCGTCCAGAAGTCCCTGCGCGAGGGCTTCGGGCTCGTCGTCGCGGAGTCGCTGTGGAAGAGCACCCCCGTCGTCGGCAGCCGCGTGGGCGGCATTCCCATTCAGATGCCCGAGGGCACCGGCGGCTTCCTCGTGGACACCGTGGAGGAGTGCGCGGAGGCCATGCTCCACCTGCTCCGCCGTCCCGACGAGGCCCGGCTGCTGGGCGCGCGCGGACACGAGCATGTGCGTCAGCACTTCCTCATGCCCCGGATGCTGAGGGACCACCTGCGGCTGCTCAAGCACCTGGCCGCCGTGCGCCCGCTGCCGCCGCGCGGCATCGTCCCTGTCTCCTTCAACCCCGCCAGCCTCCAGGGGGTGTGAGATGCACGCACGGGCACGATGGCGACTCGCGGGCCCGGCCCTCCTGTGTGTCCTCATGGCGGGCCTGCTCGCGTCCGCGGCCGAGGCACCCACGACGACCGGTCAGCCCACCGTGGCGCGCTGCGACCTGGAGGGCGTGGTCGACGCCGGCACCAGCGGCTACCTGTCCGACTGCGTGGCGCGCGCCGAGGCCGCGGGACATGACGCGCTGCTCGTCCGGCTGGACACCCCCGGCGGCTCGCTGGAGGCCACACGGCAAATCGTCCGGGCCTTCCTGGCCTCGTCTGTCCCGGTGCTCGTCTGGGTCGGCCCCTCCGGCGCACACGCGGGCAGCGCGGGCGTCTTCATCACCCTGGCCTCCAACGTCGCGGCCATGGCGCCGGGCACCAACATCGGGGCCGCGCATCCGGTGGTGGGCCCCTCCGGCCAGTCTCCGGAAGCCGTGGGCGGCGAGCAACTGGCCCGCAAGGTGGAGAACGACGCCGTCGCGTTCGCGGAGAGCATCGCCCAGCAGCGGGGCCGCAATGCGCAGTGGGCCGCCTCCGCCGTGCGCGACAGCGTCAGCGTGTCCGCGGACGACGCGCGGGCGCTGCGCGTGGTGGAGTACGTCACGCCCACCGAAGCGGAGTTCCTCGCGCAGGCGGACGGGCGGCGCGTGACGGTGGCGGGTGGTGAGTCCGTGCGGCTCTCCACCCAGGATGCCCACCTCGTCACGCTGGAGCCCACGCTGTCCCAGCGCGCCGTGCACGCGCTCGCCAACCCCGGCATCGTCTATCTGCTGTTCCTGGTAGCCGCGCTGGGACT
Source organism: Myxococcus sp. AM010 (assembly GCF_013372585.1). NCBI lineage: Bacteria > Pseudomonadati > Myxococcota > Myxococcia > Myxococcales > Myxococcaceae > Myxococcus > Myxococcus sp. AM010. Next base: position 22,558 of record NZ_JABXEO010000045.1, on the reverse strand, counting down.
GGTGGTGGAGCTGTCACACCCGGGCGCCATCGTCCCGGGGCTCATCGGCGCGGTGGCGCTCGTCCTGGCGCTGGTGGCGTCCTCCGCGCTGCCAGTGCGCGCGGGCGCGGTGCTGCTGATGCTGGTGGGCGCGGCCCTCATCATCGCGGAGCTGTTCGTCGCCAGTGGATTGCTCGGCGCCGCGGGCGTGGTGCTGCTGGGCCTGGGCGGCCTGTTCCTCGTGGACCGCTTCGACCCGGAGTGGTTCGTGGACCGCTCCTTCCACGTGTCGTGGACGTGGCTGGTGCCCACCACCGTGGCGCTGGCGGGCGCGGCGGCCTACGTCGCCTACCGGAGCGCGCAGACGCGGCGGATTCCCCAGCGAGGTGGCGACCTGGGGCTCGTGGGGGAGCGCGGCACCGCCCTGGCCCCGGTGACACCGGAGCGTGGCGAGGTGTTCATCCACGGAGAGCGCTGGCTCGCCACCTCCACCACGCCCATCCGCTCCGGCGCGCACGTCGTGGTGCGCGGAATGGAAGGGCTCACCCTCTTCGTCGACGAGGTACCGACATGATGCAATGGACCGGACTGCTCGGAGTGCTCATCCCCGTCGCCATCGTGTTCCTGCTCTTCCTGTCCGGGGTGCGCATCGTCAACGAGTACCAGAACGGCGTGGTGTTCCGGCTCGGGCGGTTCGTGGGCCTCAAACGCGCGGGCTTCCGCTGGCTCATCCCCTTCGTGGAGCGCATGGTCATCATCGACCTGCGCACCGTCACCCGCGACGTGCCTCCACAGGACGTCATCACCCGGGACAACGTCAGCGTGAAGGTCAACGCCGTCGTCTACTTCCGCGTCATCCACGCGGACAAGGCCGTGCTCCAGGTGGAGGACTACCTCTATGCCACCAGCCAGCTCGCCCAGACGACGCTGCGCTCCATCCTGGGCCAGGTGGAGTTGGACCAGCTCCTCTCCGAGCGCGACCGCATCAATCAGGACATCCAGCAGGTGCTCGACGCACGCACCGACCCGTGGGGCATCAAGGTGTCCAACGTGGAGGTGAAGCACATCGACCTGCCCTCGGAGATGCAGCGGGCCATCGCGCGGCAGGCCGAAGCCGAGCGCGAGCGCCGCGCGAAAATCATCGCCGCCGAGGGCGAACACCAGGCCGCCGAGAAGCTCTCCATGGCCGCCAAGGTCCTCGGGCGATACCCGGCCACCCTCCAGCTCCGCTACCTCCAGACGCTGGTGGAGATTACCTCTGGGGGCAACCACACCATCCTGCCCATCCCGCTGGACCTGCTGCGCACGCTCAGCGGCGTGAAGGCCAGCCTGGAGCAGGCCGACGATGGACACGAGGACCGGCGCTACGCCGAGGAGGAAGAAGAGGGACCTTCCGCGGGCGGCCTGTCCTGAGCGCCGTCAGTCGAAGAGCTCCTGCCGCTCCAGCTTGATGGCCCGCCGGCTCAGCCGCAGCGACGCCAACACGAGCAGCGCCGTCGCGCCCAGCAGCACCACACCCACCGCGAAGGTCACCACCGGCAGGGTCTCAGGCACCTGCGTCTGCCGCTTCGTCAGGTACAGCAGCGACGTCACCACGAAGGCCAGCAGCGCCGTGTAGGTGAAGGCAATCGCCCGGGCGAGGATGGCGTGCCGCCGGTCCAGGATGGCGACCTCCTGGCGCAGCACCGCGCGCCGGGTGTGCCCCTCCGGCAGCAGCCGCCACTCCCGCGCCATCTCCCGGATGCGCGCCGTCATGCGCGCAATCTGGTTGTCCAACCCCGTCGCCACGATGCCACACGCCGACACCATCACCGCGGGCGTCACCGCCGTGCCGATGAGCCGGATGGAAGAGAGGTCCACGACTTCCGCGAGGCCATTCATGCCCTCCTCTGTTCCACCCCACCCCAGCGGGCGCAACACCTCCGCGCACCGCCCACGCCACCGCTGCTGTCAATTCACCAGTGGCAACTTGACACCGATAGTGTCGAGTCATACTGTCTGAACCGTGAGCACGCCGAAGACACAGAGCGAATGGAAGCTGACGGAGCTGGCCGAGGCGGTGGGCGTCTCGCCGCGGACGGTGCGCTACTACGTCCAACGCGGCCTGCTTCCCGCGCCCCCCTTCCGGGGACCCGACACCGTGTACGGGGAAGCGCACCTCGTGCGGCTCAAGGCCATCCGCGTCCTGCAGGCGCGGTTCCTGCCCCTGGATGCCATCCAGGCGGAGCTGCAGCGCCTGAGCCTCGATGAGCTGCGCCAGCTCGCCGATTCGGACGCGCCCCCCACGCCCCCGGTGTACGCGCAGCCGGCGCCGGGGCCCGCAGTGGTGGCGCCACCAGACCCGGCCACGGGCCTGAAACGTTACGAGCGCTGGGCGCTGCTCCCAGGGCTGGAGCTGCACGTCTCGGAAGCAGCGGACACGAAGACTCGGGCGCTCGCGGAACGCGTTCGCGCCCTCATCGCGGAGTTTCAGGAAAAGGAGAAGCCATGACCCACGAGAAGGCTGGGCTGTACACGCGCAACGGCACGCAGGTCCCCCTCCAGGGTGTTGAAGTCACGGGCGAGCTCCTCGGCGGCCATGCGCGCGTGCGCGTTCGCCAGCGCTATCGCAACGACGAGCACCAGCCGGTGGAGGCCATCTACACCTTCCCCCTCCCCTCCGATGGCACCCTCTCCGCCTTCTCCATGACGTGCGCCGGGCGGCGCATCGAAGGCGTGGTGCGGGAGCGTGAAGAGGCCTTCCGCACCTACGACGACGCGGTCACCGCGGGCCACGGCGCGGCGCTGCTGGACGAGGAGCGCCGCAACGTCTTCACCGCGCAGGTGGGCAACCTGCTGCCCGGCGAGGAGACGGTGGTGGAGGTGGAGTTCCTCCAGGCCGTCACCGCCGAGGAAGGCAGCGTGCGCTGGATGCTGCCCACGCTGGTGGCGCCTCGCTACATCCCCGGCGCGACGACGGGCGACCGCACCGGCCACGGCCGTGAAGAGCCCACGGCCCAGGTGCCAGACGCGGACCGCATCACCCCGCCCGTGGGCGACGTGCGCTACGGGCTGCGCATGGACCTGCTCGTGGACCTGGGCCGCGAGGTGGTGGTGGAGAGCCCGTCCCACGCCATCACCACCACCCGGGAGGAGGGCACCCGCGTGCGCGTCGGCTTCTCGCGCGGCGAGGTGTCCCTGGACCGCGACCTGGTGCTGAGCCTGCGCAGCTCGGACAGCAGCGCGGTGTTCACGCCGCTCGTCACGCACCGCAAGGCGGAGGGAGGCCCGGGCACCTTCGCGCTCACCGTGGTGCCGGACCTGCTGGCCATGGCCTCCGCGCCGCCCAAGCAGGAGGTGGTGTTCGTCGTGGACGTCTCTGGCTCCATGGCCGGTGAGAGCCTGCCCCAGGCCCAGGCCGCGCTCCGGCTGTGCTTGCGCCACCTGCGCGAGGGTGACCGGTTCAACGTCATCGCGTTCGAGAATCGCTTCCGCTCATTCCAGCCCGAGCCCGTGCCCTTCACGCAGCGCACGCTGGAAGAGGCGGACCGCTGGGTGGCCGCGCTGAACGCGAATGGCGGCACGGAGCTGCTCGCGCCCATGCGCGCCGCGGTGCAGGCGGCCCCCGACGGCGTCATCGTGCTGCTCACGGACGGACAGGTAGGCAACGAGTCGGAAATCCTCCGCGAGGTGCTCGCGGCGCGGAAGACGGCGCGGGTGTACTCGTTCGGCATCGGCACCAACGTCAGCGACGTGCTGCTGCGGGACATGGCGAAGCAGACGGGCGGCGACGTGGAGTTCATCCACCCGGGCGAGCGCATCGACGACAAGGTGGTGGCGCAGTTCTCCCGCGCGCTGGCGCCGCGTGTCACCGAGTTGGAGGTCCGCTTCGACGGCGTGGAGTGTGTGGAGCTGGCGCCCGCCGAGCTGCCGCCCCTGGTGGATGGCGTGCCCTGGACGCTGCTGGGCCGCTATGCCTCACCCGGGACAGGCACGGTGACGCTACGGGGGCGCTCGGGACGGGAGCCCTTCTCGCTCACCGTCCGCGTGGACCTGCCCACGGTGTCGGACCGGCCGGCGGTGGAGAAGTTGTGGGCCGCCGAGCGCATCCGGGGCTGGGAGGCCGCGCAGCTCACCGGGCGCCGCGCGGAGTCCATGAAGCAGCGCATCGTCGAGCTGGCCGTCGCGCACCAGATTGTCACCCGGTACACCTCGTTCGTCGTGGTGGAGGAGCGCAAGGGCGAGCGGCGGACCTCTGGACAGGCCAACACGCGCGTCATCCCCGTGGAGGCACCCGCGGGCTGGGACATGTTCGGCGGCGCGAAGAAGGAGCAGGCCGAAATCGGTGGCGCCGCTCCCCGGCGCGGACGGATGGCCGCCAGGGGAGGAATGCCGCCGCCTCCGGGGGCCCCGGTCATCGCGCGCGTCGCCAAGCCGACGGGGGCACGGCCTCTTGCCGAGGCCCCGCCCGCCCCCGCCATGCCCTCCAGCGATGCCCATGACGACGGCACGGACTGGATGATCATGAGGAGCGAGCGGCGTGAGCAGAGCAAGGCCGACGTCATGAAGAAGCGCGGCAAGGGAGGAATCCTCTCCCGCTTCTTTGACGGTGCGCCGGCCTCGGAGCCGCTGAAGGAGGCGGAGGCCGAGGAGTCCGACGCGTACCTCGCGGAGGCTCCGGCGGCCGAGGGTGGCGTCGACATGGGCGCGGAGAGCCTCCTATCGCGGCAGCTCGCCAATGGGCTCTGGGACGGCACCGGCGAAGGCTCCGAGCCCGTGCGGCAGGCACGCGCCACGGCGCTGGCCCTGCTGACGCTGCTGCGCGAGGGCATCACCAGCAGCCACCCGCTGCACGGCGCGCAGGTGAAGAAGGCGGTGGAGGCCCTGCTGTCCCTGGCCGCCAGCCTGAGCGGCGATGCCCAGGTGGCGGAGCTGGCGCTGGGCGTGGCGTGGCTGGCCGCGGCGGGCCCGCGCACCCGAGGCCGCATCGAGCAGGCCGCGAAGCCGCTGGCCGGACTCAACGGCCGGTTGGGCAACGAGGTGGCCCTGCGCGAGCACGTCGACACGCTGGCCGCGCGCTGACGCACCGCGAACAGACGGCGGCATGACTGACACATGCCGCCGTCGCGCCTGGCATACAGTGCCGGGCGACATGACGCTCGCCACGCTCCTCCTGCTCGCCACGCTCGCCGCTCAGTCCCCGGAGGCTCTGCCCTCGCCCGAGGCCACCGCACCGGAGACGGTCACCTCGCCGCCCCTGGTGTCCACGCCCGAGGCCTGTACGCCCGGCTCGGAGGCGGATTACTCGGCGGGCTTCGACGCGCTCGTGCGCGGCGACGACGCGAAGGCGCTAGCGCTGTTCGAGCGGGTGCTCGCGGCCTGTCCGCGGCACCCCCATGCCACCGAGCTGGCCCGGCTCTCCCGGACCCGGCTCGCGCCCGGAGGTCGACTGGCCACCGCCGCCGCGAGCGAGGTGGGGCGAGCGCCTCGCTCCAGCGCCGCGCGTGCCTCGCTCGTCGTGGTGCAGACGCTGCACGGCGCGGCCCAAGGGGTGCTCCTGTGCGCCATCGGTGATTGCAGCGGCCAGGGTTACGCCGCGGTGTCACTGCTGGGCGCCGGAGCGGGCGCCGCCAGTTCGTGGCTGCTCACCCGGGGCGGCGTGACGGATGGGCAGGCCGCCGTCATCAACTCCGGCACCGTGTGGGGCTTCTGGTTCGGCGTCGCGACGCTGCTCGCCTTTGATTTGGAGGGGGACAACGCGCTGGGCGCCACCATCCTCGGCGGGGCGGGCTTCACCGGCGTGGGCGTCTTGCTGGCGCACCTGGTGAGCCCCACGTCGGGGCAGGTGTCCCTGGCCAACTCGGGCGGCCTCTGGGCCGGCGTGGTGACGGCGCTGTTCCTGGCGACTTCGGACAGCAATGACACGCGGGGCTTCTTCGCCGCCGAGCTGGGCGCCACCGCCGCGGGCATCCTGTCGATGGCCATCCTGTCGAAGTACGTGCCGGTGTCCCGGGGCCGCATGCTCCTCATCGACGCGGGCGGCATCCTCGGCGGGATGGTGGGCGCGAGCGCCGTCTACCTCACCGCGGGCGATGACGCGGGAGACGCCATCCTCCTGGGCAGCGGCATTGGCGTGCTGGGCGGCCTGGCCCTCACCACGTACCTCACCCGGAACTTCGACCTCCCGGACGCGCCCCAGGTGACGCTGGCGCCGCTCACCACGTCGCGCGGGGGCACGGGCGTGTCCATGGTGGGCCGGTTCTAGCCGCGCTCAGCGACGGCGCAGGCCGTAGATGGACATGAGCATCTGCTCGAAGGTGCGCGAGGGCAGCACGGCCTTCGCCACCACCGCTACCCGCTGCGCCAGTTGGGCCACCGGGTAGCGCACGCGAGGGGCACCGCGCTCCATCACCTCCAGCACCTTCTTCGCCACGTCCTCGGCGGCCAGTCCCTCGCGTTCGCCAGACTCGATGGCCTTCAGCACGGCCTCGAAGCGCTCCTGGTACGCGGAGCCCGCGCCCGCCTTCGCGACACACACGCGGTTCTGGGTGATGCGCGTCCGCACGTCTCCGGGCTGCACCAGCGTCGCCTCGATGCCGAACTCCGCCACCTCCTGGCGCAGCGCCTCGGTGAAGCCCTCCAGGGCGAACTTGCTGGCGCTGTAGAGCGACTGGAAGGGCAACCCCACCTGCCCGCCCAGGGAGCTGACCTGGATGATGCGGCCGGAGCGCCGCTCGCGCATCGACGGCAGCACCGCCTTGCACACGCGCAGCGCGCCCAGGAAGTTGACGTCCAACTGCGCGCGCGCCTCCTCGATGGAGGTGTCCTCGGCGGCGCCCGCGAGCGCGTGGCCCGCGTTGTTCACCACCACGTCGATGCGGCCCTCACGCGACAGCACCGTCTCCACGGCCCGCTGCACCGAGTCATCCTGGGTGACGTCCAGCTCCAGCATCCGGTAGCCCGGCGGCGCGGCCTCCACGGGGCGGCGGCTGGTGCCGTAGACGGTGTGGCCACGCGCGCTCAGCAGCTCCGCGCACGCCTTGCCGATGCCGGACGAGGCACCGGTGATGAGAACGACCCTTCCTTGCGAACCGGACATCCAGGCTCCGTGCGGCAGTCTTCCTGGCGCACAAACCACGGGTGCCCGGGGCCCGACAAGGGACTCTCACCCCGCGTCACGGGGTGCCCGGCGACCTAGACAGTCTTGCTGCGCGCCGCGGCGGCGACACCCGGCTGCGCATCCTCTCCCGCGACGGCCACCTGGTGGCGCTGCACCTCGCGCACCATGAAGAAGGCGGCGGCGGACAACACGCCCAGGTCATCCAACCAGCCGAGCACCGGAATCACGTCCGGCAGCGCGTCCACGGGCGACAGGAAGTAGACCACCGCCATCACCCCGGCGAGCTTCCGCCAGAGCGCTACGTGCGGGTCGCGCACGTACCGGAAGAAACGGCTCCCCATTCCACGAAGGCCTGCGATGTTCATACCTACCTCTACGCACGAGGGGCCCGGGTGATTGCGGCCCCAGCCCATACCCAGCGTACGTCGTCCGGCCGCCCGGAGGACAGCCGGGCTCAGTCCGGAGTGTCCTCCAGCACCATCGCCCGGCCCACCACCTCCAGCCGCGCCCGGTCGCCCGCGCGCAGCGGCAGGTCCGGCGCGCCGCGCACGGTGAGCTCCAGGCCGTTGCAGGCCACGGTGAACTCGGCGGCGGGGCCCTGGAACTCGCGCGTCAGGACCTCCGCTCGCAGCGCGCCGCCCAGCGCGACGCCATCCGTGTCCGGCACCAGTCGCATCGCCTCGGGCCGCAGCGACAGCAGCACGTTGCCCTTCGCCGGTGCGCCCGTCACCGGGAGGATGCCGAGCAGCGTCCGGGCGCCATTGCCAAAGCCCACGCCCGGCAGCAGGTTGGTGCCGCCCAGGAAGTACGCCACGAAGGCCGTGCGCGGCGTGGCATAGACGGCCTCCGGCGTGCCCACCTGCTCCACCTTGCCCGCCCGCATCACCGCCAGCCGGTCCGCGAAGGCCATGGCCTCCTGCTGGTCATGCGTGACGAGCATCACCGTGGCCCCCAGCGACTTCAGCGCCCGCCGCACTTCCATCCGCGTGGAGGCCCGCAGCGCGCTGTCCAGGCTGGAGAAGGGCTCGTCCAGCAGCAGCACCCGGGGACCGGGAGCCAGCGCCCGGGCCAGCGCCACGCGCTGCTGCTGCCCACCCGAGAGCGCGTGCGGCATGCGCGACTCGAAGCCCTCCAGGCCGAAGAGCTTCAGCATGTTGCTCGCGCGAGCACGGGCCTCCTGGCGCGGCATCGCGGTGAGGCCAAAGGCCACGTTCTCCACCACGGACAGGTGCGGGAAGAGCGCGTAGTCCTGGAACACCATGCCCACGCTGCGCTGCTCGGGCGGAACGAAGGCGCCGGAGCCGGCCAGGGTGCGGCCCTCCAGCGTGACGGCGCCGCTGCTGGGGCGCTCGAAGCCCGCGACCAGCCGCAGCGTCGTCGTCTTGCCACACCCCGACGGGCCCAGCAGCGCCAGCACCTCGCCGGGCTCCACCGCCAGGGACAGGCCGTCCACCGCGGCGGTACCGCTGGAGGCATAACGAAGGGTGACGTCGTCGAGCGAAAGCAGAGGCATGGCGCGCGGCGCACCCTACCGCGTTCCCGCGGGCACGGGCGCTTTGGCTCAACCCGGAGACGAGCTGCCCTCTTGCGACACCAGCAGCCCCACACCCAGCGTGGAGACGGCCATCAGCACCAGCGCCGGCAGCGCGGCCTCGGCGAAGCGGCCCTCGGCCGTGGCGCCCCAGACGCGCGTGGCGAGCGTCTCGAAGCCGATGGGGGCCAGCAGCAACGTGGCCGGGAGCTCCTTCATCGCCGTGAGGAAGACGAGCGCCGCGCCCGCCAGCAGCCCGGGCCGCAGCAGCGGCGCCGTCACCCGGCGCAGCACGCCGGACGGAGGCTGGCCCAGCGACGCCGCGGCCTCCGGCAGGTGCGGGTTGAGCTGGAGCAACGACGCCCGCACCACGCCCACCGCCTGCGGCAGGAAGCGCACCACGTAGGCCAGCACCAGCATGACCAGGGTGCCGTAGAGGAAGGGCACCGCCTGCACGCCCAGGAAGACGAGCGACAGCGCCAGCACGATGGGCGGCAGCGCATAGCCCGCGTAGGACACGCGCTCCAGCGCCACCGTGAGGCGGCTCGGGTAGCGCACCGCGAGGAAGGCCAGCGGCAACGCGCCCACCACCGCCGCCACCGCGCCCAGCATGGAGGCGCTCACCGAGTTCCATGCGGGCCCCATCATCGGCCCGGACTCCACCGACAGCCCCCGCACGCCCCAGTAGACGAGCACGCCCACCGGCAGCCCCACGCCCACCGCCACCACCGCGCCGCACAGGAGCAGCGCCGGCACGCGCCAGCGGCCCAGGAGGACGAGCGAGGAGGCCCGCGCGGCGCCCTTCGCGCTGCGGTGATAGCTCGCACGGCCGCGCAGCCACAGCTCCAGGGCCAGCACGCCCACCGTCACGGACACCAGCGCCAGCCCGAGCAGCGCCGCGTAGCTGCGGTCATACGCGCCCTCGTACTGCACATAGATGGCGCGCGAGAAGGCGTCGTACTGCAGCAGCGCCACCGCGCCGAAGTCGGAGAGGACGTACAGGCCCACCAGCAGCGCGCCAGACGCGAAGGCCGGGCGCAGCAGGGGCACGGTGATGCGAAAGAAGGCCCGAGCAGGCGTGAGCCCCAGGCTCCTCGCCCCCTCCAGCCATGCGGGGTCCTGGGACTGCAACCCGGCGCGCAGCGCGAGGAAGAAGTACGGATACGTCGACACCGTCAGCGCCAGCAGCGCTCCGGGAAAGCCATACACGGGCGGCACCGGGAGGCCCCAGCGCGTCAGGGGTTCTTCCAGCGCGCCGCCCACGCCGAACGCCGCCAGCAGCACGTAGCCGCTGACAAAGGTTGGCACCGCCAATGGCACACACAGCAACACCGTCCACAGCCGGCGCCCCGGCAGGTCCGTGCGCGCGGTGAGCCAGGCCAGCGGCAGCGACAGCAGCGCCGCGCAGCCCGTCACCGCCGCCGCGAGCCCCAACGTGCGGCCCAGCAGGCCCCACGTCCTGTCCCGCAGCAGCAGGCCCCAGGCGTCCGCGTCCGCTTCCACGGCGCGCACGCCCAGGTACACCGCGGGCACCAGCGCCAGCGCGGCCATGGCCACGCCGGCCACCCACAACCCCACCGGGGCACGACGGCGCATCAGAGGACGCCGGTGTCCTGGAGCAGCTTCACGGTGCCGCGCAGGTCATCCAGCCTGGACAGGTCCAGGTCGGGCGAGCCCACCTTGTCGAGCGGGGGCAGGCCTTCGGCCAGCTTCGCGCCCGGCACCAGGGGGAACTCGGACGTCTCCTGCGCGAAGTACGCCTGCGCCTCCGTGTCCAGCAGGTACGCGGCCAGCTTCTTCGCCGCGTCCGTGTTCTTCGAGCCCTTGAGGATGGCCACGCCCGCCACGTTCACCAGCGCGCCCGGGTCCCCCGCCGCGACGAAGTAGTTGGCCACGGGCAGGTCCGCTTTGTTCTTCTTCGCGGAGAACAGGTAGTAGTGGTTCACGAAGCCCGCGTCGATTTCACCGCGCCCCAGCGCCTCGATGATGGCGGAGTTGTTCTTGTAGACGCGCGGCGCGTTGGCCTGGATGCCCTTGAGCCACTGCGTCGCGGCCTCGTCGCCCTTGAGCAGGCGCAGCGCGGTGACGAAGGCCTGGAACGAGGCGTTGGTGGGCGCCCAGCCCAGGCGGCCCTTCCACTTCGCGTCCGTGAAGCCGAGGATGCCCTTGGGCAGCGTGTCCGCCTTCACCTTCTTCGTGTTGTAGGCCACCACGCGCGCCCGGCCGCTGGTGCCCACCCACACGCCGTCCGGCGACCGGAAGCGCGCATCCACCTTGTCCAGCGTCTGCTTGGGCAGCGGCTGCAGTTGGCCCGCCTTCGCCAGCGCGCCGAGCGCCCCCGCGTCCTGCGCGAAGAACACGTCGGCCGGCGTCTTCGCGCCCTCCTCCAGCAACGTGGCGGCGAGCTGCGGCGTCTCGCCGTAGCGCACCTTCACCTCGACGCCCGTCTTCGCGGTGAACTTCTTGAGGAGCGGGCCCACGAGCTTCTCGTTGCGCCCGGAGTAGATGGTGAGCGTCTCCGCCGCGAGCGCGGGGGAGGCCAGGGTCAGGACCAGGGAGGCCAGGAGGAGTCGTACCATGGGCCGGCACCCTAACGGACGGCCTCCCCCGCTTCCACCGATTGCGCGCGGGCGTCCGGTGAAGCGCGACGCAGGTGACGACAGCGTTGCCTCGCGGCCCGGAGTAGCCTCGTGGGCCGCAACCTCCCGCCACCGTGGAGACACCATGCCGCGCCCGCTCGTCGCCGCCTGTGCCGCTGCCGCTCTGCTCGCCGCGCCCTCCGCCCTCGCGCAGGCGCCTGCGTCTCCGAAGCCTCCCATCTCCACGCCCAACCCGATGAAGGACGCCGCCGAGCGAACCCGGAGCGCGCTCCAGCTCGGCCCCGCGCCTCGCCCAGAGGACGTGCGCTCCATCGACTCCCTCATCGCCGCGCTCTACGACGTCATCAGCGGCCCGGCGGGACAGGCGCGCGACTGGAAGCGCTTCCGCGCCCTCTTCCACCCGGGCGCGCAGATGATTCCCATCCGCCGGCCCAAGGACGGCAAGGGGCCCGCGGCCACGCCCTTCACGCCGGAGGACTACGCCACCTCCGCCTCGGTGGCCTTCGACAAGCGGGGGTTCTTCGAGAAGGAGACGCGCCGGCAGGTGTCTGGTTATGGCGACCTGGTCCAGGTGCTGAGCGCGTATGAGACGCGTGAAGCCGCGGACGGGCCGGTGATGGCCACGGGCGTCAACAGCTTGCAGCTCGTCTTCGATGGGAAGCGCTGGTGGATTCTCAACATCGCCTGGACGGACGACAAAGCCGCGGGGGTTCCCGTGCCGAAGGACTTCACCCGGAAGTAGAACGCGCGTCATGGGTGACGCGTCCCTGCGCGATGTGCTGGTGATGGGGAGCTACTGCCACGACCTGCTCCGGCATGGCCCCGGGCGGCAGACACATGCGCTCGGCGGGTCGGCGGCGTACATCGCGTCCGTCCTGGAGGCGATGGGGCTGGAGTACGCGGTGGCCGCGGTGGCTGGCGAGGACTTCCGCTACAGCGACGCGGTCCGGTATCCGCCGCGCATCGTGCCAGGAACGCGCACCACGCAGTTCATCGCGGACTTCGAGGGGGAGGCGCGGACCCTTCGCGTCAGCGCGAAGGCGGAGCCGATTCTCCCCACGGACATCACCGTGGACGCGCGCGTGGCGCTGGCGTGCGGGGTGGCGGGTGAGGTGCTGCCGGAGACACTGCTCCGCGCCTCCGAGCGGGCGCGGCATGTGCTGGCGGATGCGCAGGGGTTGCTTCGGGCCTTCGATGACGACGGACGGGTGCTCAACCTCCGCCTGGAGGACACGCCCTTCGCGGGGCTGCTGGAGCGGCTCCGGGTGCTGAAGGCCAGCGAGGAGGAAGCCCGGGCGATGGACATCGAGCGGGTGCGTCAACGGACGTGCCTGGTGGTGACGCGCGGGGCGCGGGGCTGCACGGTGCTCACGGCGGAGGCGCGCATCGACGTGCCCACGGTGGCGGTGGAGGAAGTGGATGCCACGGGCGCGGGGGACTGCTTCCTCGCGGGCTTCACGCTGGGGCTGCTGCGAGGACTGCCGTTTGATCGCTGCGCCGCGCTGGCGAACTGGTTTGGCGCGCAGGCGGTGACGCAGGTCGGTGTGCCGAAGTTGGATGTCAGCCGGCTTCCTGCGGAACTGCGCTGAGCAGTATTCAATGAAAATCAAGAACACTGCCACGCCTTTGGGATGTGTGCTCGTAAGCCTTGCCCTGGGATGTTCCAGTGGCGCGCACTCCACCGGGAGACGAGGCGAACCGTACGCACTGGCTTCCTGCTCCGATTCCGTATCGTGCTGCCTCCAGCGATTCCCCGGCATGCCCGAAGCATGTGGGCTTTCCGCTGCCGAGGCCGCTGTGCTCATGACCGGCGTCCAAATCGCCACGGACACCACACCCGTCGAGTGGGATGACTCGCATAATGCAGCCCTCCCCGAATGGAAGCGAACGTGCATTCGTGCCTATGGCGACTGCAAACAGGATGGCTGGAAGGGCTCCTGTTACTCCTGCTTTCAACTCTGCGAGGGCCAGCACGAATGGCCCGGCGACAAATGCTATCCCGTGGGAAAATAGCGCATGGCTGAAGAACTCGATTGGGATCCAATTCGCGCCCTTGCTCGCCGGGTGCTGCGCGATGGAGAGCCCCTGATGCTCACCATCGAAGTGCGGGGACTCCTGGCGCGAACGGCTCGCGAAGTGGGCATCAGCCAAGCCGAGGCGACTGCGGCACTTGCGTCGGACACGAGCGCCCTGGAGCTCCTCCATGAGTGCTCGCGTCGCATCAGCGAAGGCTCCAGCCGGATGGTGAATGCGCTTCACCGGATGTATCAACACAAGCGCGCGGGTGACCTCGACAGTGCCCGCCAGGAAATGCGGGACGTGTTGGCCGCCGAGGTGGTCCCGCATTACCGCGCCGTTGCGCAAGGTCAGCTCAACCTGCTGGATGATGCGCCTTGAATGACAACGGGGACGCGACTTCCGCCGCGTCCCCGTCAGTCAGCCTTCCGGCAATTCAACGGACGACTCAGCCCTGAGTGGGCTCCTCGTCACCCGGGGTACCACCCTCCTCGGGCGCCGGGGTCGGCTCGGAAGCGGCCTCCACCGGAGCCGTGGCCTCCACCGGAGCCGCAGCCTCACCCGTGGCCTCCACCGGAGCCGCGGCCTCACCCGTGGCGTCCACGCTCTCCACGGGAGTCACCGCCTCGCCGTTCTCCTCCGTCTCATCGCTCTCGGGCAGCTTGGAGATGGCCATGACCTTCTCCTGCTCGTTCTCCAACGCAATCAGCCGCACGCCCTGCGTGTTGCGGCCGATGACGGAGATCTCCTTCACCCGCATGCGGATGAGCATGCCGCCGTTGGTGACGATCATCACCTCGTCCGACTCCTTCACCTGGAGCAGACCCACCACCTTGCCGTTCCGCTCGGTGGTCTTGATGTCGATGATGCCCTTGCCGCCACGGCCCTGCTGCCGGTACTCGGTCTCCTGCGTCCGCTTGCCGTAGCCGTTCTCCGTCACCGTGAGGATGGCCGTGTCCGTCTCCACCATGTCGGCGCCCACCACCTGGTCGCCGTCCTCCAGCGTGATTCCCTTCACGCCGTAGGCCTGGCGGCCCATGGAGCGGACCTCCGTCTCCGGGAAGCGGATGCTCATGCCCGACGCCGTCGACAGCAGGATGTCCTTGCTGCCGTCGGTGATCATCACCGCCACCAGCTCGTCCCCGTCGTCGATGCCCAGCGCGATGATGCCGCTGGAGCGGACGTTCTCGAACGCGCTCAGGTCCGTGCGCTTCACCACGCCCCGCTTCGTCACGAAGAAGACGTAGCGGTTCTCCGGGAAGTCCCGCGTCACCAGCACCTGCGCCAGCCGCTCGCCCTCGCCGAACTGCACCAGGTTCACCATGGCCTTGCCGCGCGACGTGCGGCTGGCCTGCGGAATCTGGTGCACCTTCAGCGAGTACAGCTTGCCCTTCGTGGTAATCGGCATCAGGAACGCGTGCGTGCTGGCCACGAACAGCTTGCTGACGAAGTCGTCTTCCTTCGTCGCCGCGCCCGTCTTCCCACGCCCACCGCGCTTCTGCGCCCGGTACTCGGTCAGCGGCGAGCGCTTCACGTAGCCCGTGTGCGACAGCGTGACGACCATCGTCTCTTCGGCGATGAGGTCCTCGCGGGTCATCTCATCCACGGCGCCGGTGATTTCCGTGCGGCGCTTGTCGCCGTAGCGCTCGCGAATCTCCACGAGCTCCGTCTTGATGACGTTGAGCAGGCTGCTCTCGTTGGCCAGGATGTCCCGCAGCCGCGCGATGTCGCGCACCAGGCCAATCAGCTCGCGGAACAGCTCCTCGCGCTGCAGGCCGGTGAGCCGCTGCAGGCGCATCTCCAGGATGTTCTGCGCCTGGCCCTCGCTGAAGCCCGCGCCCTCGTACTTGTGCGCGAGCCCCCCGTAGCTGGGCTCCTCGTTGCGCGCGCGGGAGACGAGCAGCTCCATCTGCGCCTTCGCCTTGTCGTAGTCGATGCGCTGGAGGTTGACGAAGCGCTCGTGCTCGTACAGCGCGGGCGACAGGATGTGCATCAGGCCCCAGCGCGCCTCGTCCGGGTCCTTGGACGCGCGGATGAGGCTGACCACCAGGTCGATGAGGTCCTGCGCGACGAGCAGACCTTCGACGATGTGCATGCGCGCCAGCGCCTTGCGCAGCTCGTAGCGCGTGCGGCGCGTCACCACGTCGCGGCGGTGCGCGATGAACCGGTCCAGCATCTCCTTCAGGTTGAGCGTGCGCGGCTGGCCTCCGTCGATGGCCAGCATCACCGCGCCGAAGGTCGTCTCCAGCGACGTCATCGCGTACAGGTTGTTGAGCACCACCTGCGCAATCGCATCGCGCTTGAGCTCGATGACGATGCGCATGCCCTGGCGGTCGCTCTCGTCGCGGATGTCGCTGATGCCCTCCAGCTTCTTCTCGCGCACCAGCTCGGCGATCTTCTCGATGAGCCGCGCCTTGTTCACCTGGTACGGAATCTCCGTGAAGATGAGGGCCTCGCGGTCCCCCTTCTTGGAGGTCTCGATGTCCGAGCGCGCCCGGATGGTGACCTGGCCGCGGCCCGTCTCGTAGGCTCGGACGATGCCCTCGCGCCCGGTGATGATGGCGCCGGTGGGGAAGTCCGGACCGGTGATGAACTCCATCAGGTCCCGGACCGTGCAGCCCGGGTTGTCGATGAGGTGCAGCGTGCCGGTGATGACCTCGGTCATGTTGTGCGGCGGGATGTTGGTGGTCATGCCCACCGCGATGCCGCTGCTGCCGTTGACCAGGAGGTTGGGGAACTTCGACGGGAGGACGAGCGGCTCTTCCAGCGAGTCGTCGTAGTTGGGACCGAAGTCCACCGTCTCCTTGTCGATGTCCGCCAGCAGGTCCTCCGCCAGCCGCTCCATGCGCACTTCCGTGTAGCGCATGGCCGCTGGCGAGTCGCCGTCCACCGAGCCGAAGTTGCCCTGACCGTCCACCAGCAGGTAGCGAAGGCTCCACTCCTGCGCCAGGCGCACCATGGCGTCGTACACCGACGAGTCACCGTGCGGGTGGTACTTACCGATGACGTCACCCACCACGCGGGCGGACTTCTTGTAGGCCCGGTTGTGGAGGTTGCCCAGGTCATTCATCGCGAACAGCACGCGGCGATGCACGGGCTTGAGTCCGTCACGCACGTCGGGCAGCGCGCGCCCCACGATGACGGACATGGAGTAGTCGAGATACGAACGGCGCATCTCGTCTTCGATGTTGACGGGAATGAGCTCTCCAGCGCTGTCCGGGGGAGGAGGCGCGGAGGGCGGTGCCGGCTTGTCGGTCGTGTCGTCAGCCATGAGCTCTAGAAGTCTGCGGAGGGGCCCGCGAATGGGGGCCGCCGTCCAGTGGGTGAGCGTTCGTAACCCCTGGATTTCCCAGCGTCAACAGGGGAAACAAGGGGCTTTCGCCCCGAACGGCGGGATGCCGGGATGGGACTCTTTTTTGAACGCTTGAGCGGGCCTTTTTCAGCCCTGCGGACGCAAGGGAGCAGCCAGGCGCTCGGCTTCGGCACCCACCGGTCCTTCCGGGTCCCGCGCCTTCGCTTTTTCGAACGCCGCCAGGGCCCCTTCCCGGTCGCCCTTGAGCTTCAAGGCCACGCCCACGTTGAGGTGCGCGGAGGGAGCGTCACGGTCCATGGCCACGGCCTCCCGGAAGAGCACCAGCGCCTGGTCCACGTCGCCCGACAGCAGGGCCTCCTTGCCCGCCTGGACGCGCTTCTCCGCGTCATTCACGAGCTCCACCTGGAACACGCTGCCGCCCACCACGTTCGCGACGAGCACGCGCAAGATGCCGCCCCAGTAGAACGTGAGCCCCTCCGCGGCCACCACGGCGGCCAGCGGCAGGTCCGGGAGCAGCTGCTTGCCTCGGAACTTGAAGCGCACCCGTGTGTAGCGGCCCTTGTTGGCCCAGTGGACCATCTCCCCCTGGAGCTTGCGCAGCCCTTCTTCCATGCGCTTGGGGTCGATTTCGAAGGGCAGCACGCGGCCCGCGGGCTCGCCGGACGGGAGCGCCTTGGGGCCAGGGCGGCGCGGCGTGGGCTCGGCCTCCAGCACGGGCTCGGCTTCCAGCACGGGGGGACGAGGCGCCTCGGCCGCGGGCTCGGACACCGGCGCGCTGGCGCGACGGGGCGCGGTGCGAGTCCTGGAGGCGGTTTTCTTCGGGGCGGCGGCCTTCTTCGGGGCGGCGGCCTTCTTCGGGGCAGCGGCCTTCTTCGGGGCGGCGGCCTCCTTCGCCGCTGCCTTCGACGCGGAGGGCTTCTTCGCCTTCGACGGACGCTTCTGGGACGTGCGCTTGGCCATGGGCACACCTTAAACGAGCCACGGCGGCAACGCTTGCACGGCGCAGACGGATGGCGGGCTTCGCACGGTTCTTCGCACGCACGCCACACGACTTCACGCCGCGCGAGTCCCTTCCCGCCGGGCGCTCGGGGATGATGGGGCCTCTTCCTCAAAGGACCTTCCCCCGCATGACTCGCGTCCGGCACGCCCTGCTCCCCGCCCTGCTCCTCGCCGCCCCCATCGCCAGCGCCGCGCCCGCCGACCCCATCGCGTCCCAGGACGCCTGGCCCCGCATCCGCAAGGAGCGCATCCAGAAGCTGCTGCCCCAGGCCATGGCCCGCGCCAACGTGGACGCGTGGGTGGTCATCTGCCGGGAGAACGACAACGACCCGCTGGCCATCCACGTCGGCTGTGAGAACGCCGGAGGCACCGCCGCCTTCCTGTTCCTCAAGCAAGGCGAGGCCGTGCGCGGCGTGGCCCTGTCACCCGAAGGCGAGGCCACCGCGCTCCGCGACGTGGCGCCGCTGGACGAGGTGGTGGCGCTGCCGCGCGGAACGAAGCTCTACGCGCAGGTGGCCTCGCGGCTGGCGGCGGCGAAGCCGAAGCGCATCGCCGTCAACTCGTCCACGTCGGTGACGGTGGCGGATGGCCTGTCCGCCACGCAGCGCGCCGCGCTGGAGAAGGCCCTGACGCCCGCGCTGCGCAAGAAGCTGGTGTCCTCCGAGGACCTCGTCTCCGAGTGGCTCTCCGTGAAGCTGCCCGAGGAGGTGGACATCCTCCGCAAGGCCGCCGCGCTGACGTCCCAGCTGGAAATCGAGGCCTACCGCGCGGTGGTGCCGGGCAAGACGCGCGACGTGGACGTGGCCCGCTTCCTCCGCCAGCGCATGGCGGAGCTGGGCGTGGGCGACGCCTGGGCGCCGGAGCAGAACCCCAACGTCCAGAGCGGCCCCACGCGCGGCCACTCCCACGCCACCGAGCGCGTCATCCAGACGGGTGACTTCATCCAGACGGACTTCGGAATCCGCGTGGGCGGCATGTGGGTGACGGACATCCAGCGCTTCGCCTACGTGCTGGCGCCGGGCGAG
Source organism: Myxococcus sp. AM010 (assembly GCF_013372585.1). Lineage (NCBI taxonomy): Bacteria > Pseudomonadati > Myxococcota > Myxococcia > Myxococcales > Myxococcaceae > Myxococcus > Myxococcus sp. AM010. The sequence goes on along the minus strand of NZ_JABXEO010000045.1, from coordinate 3,996 downwards.
ACGCAGCCGCCCAAGGCGGCCCTGGAGAAGTGGGAGAAGGGCAAGAAGGGCAGCCGCATTGCATTGGCCACCCTGAAACCCGGCGTGCGCGGCTGGGACGTGGACAAGGCCCAGCGCGACTGGATGCGCGAAGCGGGCTCCGCGCCCGTGATGTGGGGAACGGGGCACCCGGTCGGCTACTGGGCGCATGACGTGGGCCCGGCGCTCTCCGGCGCACAGCAGGGCAAGCCCGCGGCGGGGCAAGCGGCGCGCATCGTCCGGCCCGGGCAGGTCTTCGCCTTCGACGGGTTCTTCGCGTGGCCGGACGGCGGCGAGGGCGCCCAGCGCATCATCGCCGTGGAGGAGATGGCCGTCGTCACCGAGACGGGCGCGGAGTACCTCATCCCACCGCAGGAGGACCTGGTCCTCATCCCCTCCCCGGGTCCGTCCCGCCCCGTGCCGTGAGACATGTGTGACGTGACAAGCTCCCGGGACATGCTCAGGTAGGATGAGCGGAACCGCTCGCGGAGATGGCCCCGATGCAGAACGTGCTGGTGATTGACGACGACGCCTTCGTGCTCTCGGTGGTGAGGGACATCCTCCAGAGCGCGGGCTACGGGGTCGTGACGGTGCAGTCACCCGCCGAGGCGTTCAACCTGGACCTGTCCAGCGTCTCCGCCATCCTCTGCGACTACAACATGCCGGACATGAACGGCTCCGACGTGCTCACGGTGATGCGTGAGCTGAAGGACTGCCGGGTGCCGTTCATCTTCCTCACCGGACACGAGGACCTGGATGACCTCGTGTCCGTGGCCATCCGCTACGGCGCGGAGCTGCTGCCCAAGCCCATCCAGCCCGTGGAGCTGGTGCGGCTGCTGGTGAAGCAGCTCGCGTCCGCGGCCTGAGCGCTACCCCAGCACCGCCACCAACTGGCGGCACTGGGCCAGCAGCTCGCCCTCCTGGGTCCACAGCTGCTGGAAGTCCTCTGAGTAGCCCTCCGCCGCCTGCCGTGAGCGCCCCGTGCGCAGGAAGTAGGCGTCCTCGCGCAGGCCGGGCCGCGGCAGGTCGTGGAAGAAGTGCACGGTGAAGTCCACGCTCGCCGCCGCGTGGAAGCCGTCCACCCGTGAGAGCACCGACGGCGGATAGGCGTCCATCAGCCCCACGCACAGCGGCGCGTCCAGCACCAGCGTGTCCTTGGGACGAATCCAGCCGCCCGTCTCCGCCACGTCCGCGCCGGAGTACGGCGCCGAGCCCACGCAGAAGCGATACTCAAAGAAGCTGCAGAAGGTGGGCATGGGCACGTCGTCCGGCACCGCGGGCACCTCGTGAGGCGGCGGTACGACGGGGCGCTTCACGTCGAAGTACTCCGTCACCCCACCGCGCGACGCGCCGAACGTGGCGGTGGCCACGCACAGCACCCCCGCGGCGCTCTCGACGCGCGCCGTCGCGTGGGTGACGAGCCGCCCCGTCCGCTCGATGCGCGTCTGGATTTCCGCGTCGCCCTCCACCGCCGGCGCGCAGAAGTGCGCGGTGAGGGTGCGCACGGGGCGCCCCACCTGCTGGGCCTGCGCCAGGGTGTGCTCCAGCGCGCGCAGCGTCGTCCCCGCGACGATGCCGCCATAGGCGCCCTTGCCCTGATACCAGGGCGCGGTGAAGCGGATGCCGTAGCGGTTGGGAGAGAGCGGCTCGGGGGTGGTGGCGGCGAGGAAGGCAGCGGTCATGTCGCGCCGCAGCGTATCAACGCTGCCCCGAGGTGTCCGGCCCGAGCTTCACACGGGCTCGCCGCCCCTTCAGGCGGGCAGGCGCCAGTCGATGGGCGGACGGCCGTGGGACTCCAGCGCCTCATTCACGGCGCTGAAGGGACGGCTGCCGAAGAAGCCATTGCTGGCCGACAGCGGCGAGGGGTGCGTGCCCTCGATGACGACGTGCCGCTTCGCATCGATGAGCTTCTTCTTCTTCTGCGCGTAGCGGCCCCACAGCAGGAACACCACCGCGTCATCCTTGGCGCTCACCGCGCGGATGACGGCGTCCGTGAAGTCCTCCCAGCCGTGCCCCGCATGGCTGTTGGGCTTCGCCTGCCGCACCGTCAGCACCGCGTTGAGCAGCAGCACGCCCTGCCGAGCCCACGGAATCAGCGAGCCGTCCTTCGGGCGGGGCACGCCCACGTCGCTCTCCAGCTCCTTGAACATGTTCACCAGCGACGGCGGCGGCGCCACCCCGGGCTGCACCGAGAACGCCAGCCCGTGGGCCTGTCCCGGCCCGTGGTACGGGTCCTGCCCCAGCAGCAGCACCCGCACGTCTTCATAGGGCGTGAGCCGGAAGGCGGAGAAGAGGTCCTCCTCCGACGGGAAGACGGTGGCCTCCCGCCGCTCCGCTTCGACGAAGCGCTCCAGTTCCTGGAACGACGGCGACACCAGCGCCGCGCGCAGCGCCTGCTTCCAATCTTCCGGCAGCCCTTCCGCGAGCATGAACGCCTCCCGTTCCAGCGGCGGCGGCATTGAAGCACCGGGCTCCAAGAGGGCCCACTGCTTTCCACCTGTCCACGCCGGAAACCGTCTGCGGGCGGCCCCTGCCCCAGAAAGCAGCCAGGCAGGCGGGGCGGGTTCTTGGGCCCTGGGGCCAGAGCGCGCTAGCCTGGGTGGCGCCATGACGATGTACACCGAGTCACTCCGCGCGTTCCTCAAGCCCGTCCTGCCCTACATGGACGACGAGGCCGTGTCGGAAATCATGATCAACGGCCCGACCGACATCTGGATTGAGCGCAAGGGCCGGCTCACGAAAGTGGATGCATCGTTCACCGACGAAGGCCTGCTCGGCGCCGCGCGCAACATGGCCCAGTTCGTCGGCCGCATGCTCAACGAGGAGCGCCCCCGCCTGGACGCGCGCCTCCCGGATGGCAGCCGCATCCACGTGGTGATTCCGCCCATCGCGCGCAAGGGCACCACCATCTCCATCCGCAAGTTCTTCAAGGAGAAGCTGACGGTCCAATCCTTGATGAAGTTCGGCTCACTCACGCCGCAGATGGCGCGCCTCATCGAGGCGGGCATCGCCACCAAGCTCAACATGCTGGTGGCCGGCGGCACGGGCTCCGGCAAGACGACGCTGCTCAACATCGTGTCGTCGCTCATCCCGGACGAGGAGCGCATCCTCACCATCGAGGACTCGGCCGAGCTCCAGCTCAACCAGTCCCACGTCGTGCCCTTCGAGAGCCGGCCCCCCGACAAGTTCGGCAAGGGCGCGGTGGACATGGGTGACTTGCTCCACTCCGCGCTGCGTCTGCGCCCCGACCGCATCGTCGTCGGTGAGGTGCGCGGCGGCGAGGCCTTCCACCTCATGCAGGCCATGAACACCGGCCACGGCGGCTCGCTGGCCACCACGCACGCCAACACGCCCACGGACACGCTGCGCCGCATCGAGTCGCTGTGCCTCATGTCCGGCGTGGACCTGCCCATGGTCGCCGTGCGCGCCCAGGTGGCCAGCGCCATCAACTTCATCATCTGCTGTGAGCGCCTCCACGACGGCAGCCGCAAGACGATTGCCCTGTCGGAGGTGCTGCCCCTCAACGAGAAGGGCGACTACCGCACCCAGGACATCTTCGTCTTCACGCCCGTCACCAAGGACGAGGACGACCACATCCTGGGCTACCACGCGCCCACCGGCATCATCCCCAACTTCGTCAGCAAGGCGCGCGCGTACGGCTTCAACGACCTGGACGAGGCCTTCTTCGACCCGGCCACCTACGGCCTGCCGCCGCCGCCCACCTTCCACGCGGGCGAGGCGTACTCGGTGCGCTGGGCCCCGTCCCTGAAGCACCGCGAGCAGGGGAGGCCGGACCCGGACCACTTCAAGACGGAGTGGTCCGCCTTCGAGCAGCGCCTCAAGCAGGACGCCCGCGACGCGAAGGCCGGCAAGGCCGCCGCAGCGCCACCTCCGCCGCCCGCGCCGGCCGCCGCCCTTCACCCCGCCTTCGCGGGCGCCCTCGCCCAACCTGGCCACCGGCGCGCGCCCGGCCGTGGG